>NZ_JAVFVX010000089.1:0-32224 GCF_033441795.1 Streptomyces sp. ADMS
AGCCGGTCGAGATCATGCAGCAGCTCGTGCAGATCTGCCCCGAAGGCGGCACCGTCCTCGACCCGTTCACCGGTAGCGGCTCGACGGGCGTCGCCGCCTTGCGCGAGGGCCGGCGGTTCGTGGGCGTCGAGCTGTCCTCGCACTACGCAGGCGTTGCCGAACAGCGACTCCAGCGCGCCCTGACCCAGGACGACTTCGAGCTGGCAGGACCCGAAGAATGAGACCGGACCATGCCAGACAGACGACCACCCTTGACGACACGCAAAACCGGGGCGGGCGTGTTGTCGGAATACCGATGCACACCCGCCCCCGAACGCTCGTCAGCGGCCTTCGACGCTTCGCCCGACGAGGTCACCAGCTCTCGCCAGGTCCTCCTGGGACCGGATCCGTAGCTCCAGAGGGCCGGTCCCCAGGCAGCCGATCTTGCGTACGTCACGGGCGAAGCCCTCAACCAGCTCGACTGTGTCCGGGTCGACCGCGAGCCGCACCACGAGGGTGTGGCTGCGCGGCTGGAAGCGGACGGTGGCGACGTTCTTGATCCGCCGGTAGGCGACGTAATGCAGCTGGAACTCCTTCTGCACATCAGCATCGGAGATCAGCTTCGCGTCGAGGTCGGCGTACAGATCCCGCAGCGACTGAGGCGACTCGTCGTAGAACTGCCGGACCGACTTGACCGTCGAACCACCATCTCCAGGACCCGCCGAGCGTGCATTCGCCCCCGCGGGCGTGCTCGGGGTTCGGAGTGTTGTCGCCGAGCCGGTCACGGAGGCAACAAGCTGCAGCGCCAGCAGGCCCCCACCGAAGTCCCGGTAGCTCACGAGATCGATCCGACGACCGATCTCCTCCAACGCGTGCGTGTCGTGCGACGTGAAGTCTCCCGCGATGCACACCAGGCGGGGGTTGCTCCAGTCGACGGAGCCAGCCGCCTCGTCGCCCAGCCGCTCCTTCACCAGGCTCTCGAACTCATGGCGGTGGTCCCGCAGCCACGACAGATACGAAAGAGCCTGAGTGATCACCGCCTTACCGTTCGAACGCTTGTACTCGATGATCGCCGGGTTGCCGTACTCGTCCAGCCCGAGCGAATCGATCCGCCCCCTGTGTCGCGGACCGGTGCCGTACTCCGAGGCCAAGAACCGGATCCCGAGCATCGCTTCCATGTTGCGCTCGATCAATGTCTGCAGCTGACGCTCCAGCGCCACCGCCGCTCCCGGGATCTCGGACGCCATGCCGTCCACAACGCGGAACAGCTTCAGATCGTTCACCGGCTCCAGCCCTCCCCTTCGCAGTCGGTGCCCTGAACAGGGCCAATCGTTCAGCTCTGGCATGTATTCCAGGTCTGTCCATCGCGGTTGCATCTGCGCTCGTTCTCCGGCTCCGGGGTCGTCCAGGTAACAGTCCCGAAGCGGCTCAAAACCTGGACGGCCCGGTGAACAAAATGAGTTCCTGCAAGGTGCTGGTCAGCCCAACCCTCGATTGATCGCCGTAGGAACGTGTTTGACCCGTACCTGGACAGAAGTGCGAGAACAAGTGGTCGTCCACTGCTGGTCAGATGACGGAATGGCAGGGTGAGTGCAGACTCGAGAGCCGCACCTGGGCGGTGTGTTGAGGGCTCTCTCGACCCATGCCTGCACGAGGAGAAACTCCATGCTCAGGAGAGAATACGGAGGCCATGCGTCTGTGCCATGCGTTGGAGCAAGGCCAGGCTCCTACGGCACCGAGTGGGACCAGATGGTCATCATCGTCATGATCCTGGCGGCGTATGTCCTTCCGTACGGCTCCTAGGCGGACGGCATGGCGGCAGCACTCAGGCTCGGGCGAGGCAACAGATGACGAATCAATTGTGGAGTAGCGAGCGACGCCTCACCGCGATCGGCCGCAACGGACTATCGGTGCCTGCCCGGCAGGCTGTCACCGATCAGCAGATCACACCTGCAAGGAGCGTCCTGGACTACGGCTGTGGACGAGGAGGCGATGTACGCAGCCTGCGGCAGATGCAGATCGAAGCAGCCGGTTGGGACCCCGTCTTCCAGCCGGACGATCAACTCAACCCCGCTGACGTCGTCCTCCTCACCTATGTACTCAACGTCATCGAAGAGCCAGTGGAGCGCCGCGAAACTTTGGCGCGGGCGTGGAGTCTTGCCCGAGCTGTGCTGGTTGTGTCGGCTCGGTTGACCTGGGAAAGGAACAAGGTCAGCGGCAGCGTATTCGCAGACGGAGTGCTCACGAGCCGCAACACGTTTCAGCACCTGTTCGGAACGGGTGAGCTGCGCGACTTCGTGCAAGGCGTTACCAACGTCCGGTGCGTCGCAGCAGCTCCGGGCGTCGTCTACGCCTTCAAACACGATCAAGCGCGCCTGGCCTTCCTGGCGCGCCGTGTCCTACCTCATGTGGAGTGGCTGACGTCGAGCGACACCACGTCGGCCATTTCTTCGGTAGTGGAGCATACCGAGCGCCGAGGCCGGCCGCCGCGCCTGGAGGAGATGCCACACGCGATGGTTGAGCTTCTCGGTCATCTGCGGGCATCCGATCTTCAACGTCTCATCCGCAGGTCTGCCGACCCCGACAGGGTCGCCGCTGGTGCCAGGCGTTCCACTCTCGATACCTTGTTGTTCCTGGCCGTCGAGTTGTTCAACGGCCGTGGGCCGTTCGGCAGCCTTCCGCTGTCGAGTCAGCTCGACGTGCGAGCATTCTTTTCCTCGTACTCAGAAGCATGCCGACGTGCCGACCGGCTACTGCTCAAACTGCGCGATGACGCCTACGTACGAGGCGCGATGCAAGCGTCCAAGGTAGGCAAGGTCACCCCTACTGCCTTGTATGTACACCGGCGCGCAGTTGACAACATGCCGACCGTACTTCGACTCTATGAGCACTGTGCAGCCATCGCCGCCGGCCGCCCTGCGGACTGGACACTGGCCAAGCTGCGTCACCAGGGGCGCGCGGTTAGCTGGCTGCACTATCCCGAGTTCGACAGCGACCCGCACCCGCGGCTGTCAGCCTCGTACTCAGTGGATCTCAAGACGTTGGAGACGTCGTTCTCCTCCTACGATGACTCCCCCAACCGTCCTCTGCTGCACCGCAAGCACGAGTTCCTGATGCCGGCTGACCCAGACGCTCCCAAATACCGTCGACTGACTAAGGCGGAGGTCGAGGCGGGCCTCTACGACCGACCGCACCTTATCGGGACAGAGGCGGGTTGGGAGGCTGAGCTGAAGCGTTGTGAACGGTCGCTACGTGGACATCGGCTGATCCGACGCACGGAAGCATGAGCGTGTCGATGCCATCTGACGGATCTACGACTGGAACTCGGCGACTGCTGCTGCGAGATCTTTGGGATCTAGGTCTTGCGCCTGAGCTGGGAACCACGAAAGGCGTAGCCCATTGGAGACCACGTCTGCCGGCAATCCCATCGCGGTCAGGACGTGGCTGGGCGTATAGGAAGCGCTCGTGCACGCCGAACCGGTGGCCACAGCAGCGAGGTTTTTCAACCGCACAATCAGCGCCTCGGCGTCCACATCGGTGAAGGAGACGTTGAGGATGTGAGGCACTGCGTGGTCTGGGTTGCCGTTCAGGTGGAACCGCGTGGCCGACAGCGCGTCCAGCAGACGGCCTCTGTATTCCTGGGCTTGGGCGAGCCACGCTGCGTGCTCCTTACGGAAGATATCTTCCGCTTTGGCCAAGCCCATGATCAGCGCCACTGGGAGAGTGCCGGGCCGTAGTTTGCGCTCCTGTCCACCTCCAAACATCAGAGGCTGGAGAGGGATCCGGTCCCAGCCGCGTCGGCGGATCAGTAGCGCTCCGACGCCCTTCGGTGCTCCGATCTTGTGCCCGCTGACACTGACCATGTCGATCGGCGCAGCCAGATCTTGAGGGAGCTTGCCGAAGCCCTGTGCCGCATCCACGTGAAGGAACGTGGGCGTCTCCCGCAGCAGGTGCGCCAGCTCGGCCACAGGCTGAATCGCACCTGTCTCGTTGTTCACATGCATCAGCGATACCAACAGGGTGTCCGGACGCAACCGCTCCTGCACCGCTTCCACGCTGATACGTCCGGTGGGCCCGGGTTTGAGGAAGTCCACTTCGAAGCCCCGGGACTGTAGGTGCTCTAGGGGTTCGATGACGGCCTTGTGCTCGATGGCGGAGGTGATGATGTGGCGGCGGTTTGTCTGCTCCCCGTGGGGTGCGATGCCGAGCAAGGCGATGTTGTTGCTCTCTGTGGCGCCGCTGGTGAAGATCAGCTCCTTCGCGGCTGCACCGAACTGAGCGGCGAGCTGCTCCCGAGCCTCCTGGACGGCCTTCTTCGCGCGACTGCCGAACTCATGAGTGCGGCTTCCGGCGTTACCAAAGTCCTCCGTCATCCAGTGAAGGACTACATCCGCAACTCTAGGATCCACACGTGTCGTTGCTGCAACGTCGAGATACGTCACCACCACTGTCACCGCGCCTCTCAGTACACTCCCGCACACGTGCGCACGTGGAATCACGCACGTACCTACGATAAGTTACGCGTGTGGAATCACGTACACAGGTCAAGAGCGCAAGGACTCCGACGTCCGTCGGTGTCGGCTTCGACTACACCTTCCCTGCCATCCGCGGTGTGCAGGCTGGGCGGGAGTTCTACGTCTCGATGTGTCCGTTGCGACTGATCCCACGGATCTTCCTCTTCGACGAGGACGAACTCGGCCCAGACGTACGCGCTCAGCGTGTCTTGAACAAGGGGCGACTCCCGGCGCTCGCTCGTTACATCTTGGACAATCCGGATAACTACGTCTTCAGCGCGCTTACGGCTTCCGTTGACGGAGAGTTGCACTTTGAGGGCCTGGGCGGTGACGGCCCGGGTATGCGCATCGGTCAGATCCGCATACCTATGGCGGCCCGCTTCTTGATCAACGACGGGCAGCACCGCAGGGCCGCCATCGAGGTCGCTCTCCGGGAGAATCCGGACCTTGGGGATGAGACGATCGCAGTCGTATTTTTCCATGACTCGGGACTGTCTCGTTGTCAGCAGATGTTCGCTGACCTCAATCGGCATGCTGTGCGGCCATCGCGCTCCATTGGTCTCCTCTATGACCACCGAGATGACTTGGCTGGACTGACCCGTCTCTTGGCGCTGAAGTCGTCCGTGTTCAAGGGGCATGTGGAGATGGAGAGCAACACCCTGTCGGGTCGCTCCCGTCGGCTTTTCACGCTCAGCGCCATCTATTCAGGCACACAGGCCCTGCTTCAGGGCCTGGAACTCGACAAGAAGACTGCATCCACGCTCGCCCAGGCATACTGGGAGGCGGTCGATCTCACCATCCCGGAGTGGAGGATGGTAAGGGAACGTGAGATGCATGCACCCGACGTGCGACGCGAGTACATCCACAGTCACAGCCTGGCGCTTCACGCCCTCGGTCGGGTCGGGAACATGCTTCTCCGCGAGTCAGCGGATCCGGTCAGCTGGCACCCACGCCTGGAGCGTCTGGAAGAGGTGGATTGGACACGATCGAACCCCGACTGGGACGGTCGAGCCATCTTGGGAGGACGTGTCTCCAAGAGTCACCAGAACCTTGCCCTAACCACTAACTATTTGTGTTTGCGTCTTGGGCTGCACCTGTCGCCGGAACAGCAGCATGTCGAGGACGCGTTCTGCCAGCAAGGAGACGCATGAGCGCCCCGACGAGCACCGCACCCTTCCGAGGTATGACCCTCTCGGAAGCTGTCAGCGGACTCACGGAGGAGATCCGAGAGCTGTACCTGGCCGACGAGGTGCCTTGGGTGGTCGGTTACAGCGGCGGGAAAGATTCGACCGCTGTCCTTCAGCTCGTGTGGCTCGCTCTGCAGGGCTTGCCCTCGGAACAACGGACCAAACCGGTCCATGTGATCAGCACCGACACTCTGGTTGAGAACCCGATCGTAGCAAGTTGGGTGACGCAGTCTCTTGAGACGATGCGAGAAGCAGCCACCGAGCAGGAGTTGCCGATTGAGCCTCACCGCCTGACGCCGGCGGTGAAGGACACCTTCTGGGTCAATCTGATCGGTCGTGGATATCCCGCTCCCCGTCCCAAGTTTCGTTGGTGCACTGAACGGCTGAAGATCCGTCCATCTAACGCCTTCATCCGCCGTGTGGTTAAGCGTCACGGAGAGGCAATCCTCGTCCTGGGAATCCGCAAGACGGAGAGCCAGGCCCGCGCCAAATCCATGGCAAAGCACGAGCAGCGCCGGGTCCGTGACCGGCTCTCTCCCAATGGGAATCTGCCTAACTCGCTGGTCTATAGCCCTATCGAGGAGTGGACCACTGATGATGTGTGGATGTTCCTGATGCAGCAGGCGAATCCTTGGGGGCACAACAACAAGGATCTGCTCGCCATGTATCAGGGGGCGTCCAGCGACGGAGAGTGCCCGTTGGTCGTGGACAACACCACGCCCTCTTGCGGTGACAGCCGATTTGGTTGTTGGACGTGCACTCTTGTCGAGAAGGACAAGTCCATGTCCGCGATGATTCAAAACGATGAGGAGAAGGAGTGGATGGAGCCGCTCCTTCAGTTGCGGAACAAGCTTGACGTGCCTGACGACAAACCTCTTCGTGACTTCCGTCGTATGAACGGTCAGGTGCAGTTGTTCGGTGAGCGTGTAATTCACGGACCTTACACGCAGGAAGCACGTGCGACGTGGCTGAGGGAACTGCTGGGTGCGCAGCAGCATGTCCGCGAGAACGCGCCCCAGCATGTGCAGAACATCGAGCTGATCACGATGGAGGAGCTGCACGAGATCCGGCGAATCTGGGTCTTCGACAAGCATGAGGTCGAGGACATCTTGCCGAAGATCTACGAAGAGATCATGAAGGAGGAGTTCCCCGGGCTGCCGCTCGACGTTCACCTCGCTCAGGGCGCTGACAGCATGGCGATCCTCAAGGAGGTCTGCGAGGGGGACGATCTCCACTACGCAACCATTCGCGAACTGCTAGGCGTGGAGCGCAAGTACCGCACCATGACTCGACGGTCAGGGCTGTACGAAAACCTCAGAAATTCGATCAAAAAGGGCTACTATAAGGATGCCCAAGACGCCCTGGATTTCGCCCTGGAAAAGCAGGGGATCGAACCCGCCGCAAGCGACGCCTCGGCCGTAAACGAAGAGGCAACCGATGCACCTGAATAAGATCACTCTCCGGGATTTTGGCGCTTACAGGGGCGAGCAGTCGCTCAATCTCACGACAGAGAAGGGCCGGCCAATCGTTTTGATCGGCGGCCTCAATGGCTGTGGGAAGACGACCCTGCTGGACGCTATCCAGCTGGCATTGTACGGGCGTCGCGCCCGGCTCAGCGGGCGCGGTGCCGGCTCGTATGACAACTATCTTCAGGAGAGCATCAACCGGCTAGCTGATCCCGCAGCTGGTGCTTCGGTAGTCGTAGAGTTCAGCATTACCGATCTGGATGGCCAAAAGCGACGCTACAAGGTTGACCGCAACTGGAAGGTCGTTGCATCAAAGCTTCGTGAGTCCCTGCAAGTCTACGTCGATGACACTATCAGCGGTGCCCTCAGTGAAGGCTGGGCCGACCATGTAGAGGACCTGCTGCCTCTCGAAGTCGCGTCGCTGTTCTTCTTCGATGGAGAAAAAATTGAGTCTCTGGCGGATCCGGAGAGTTCGGCCGCTGTCATCGAGGCTGCTGTACGGTCCCTTCTTGGCGTGGACCAGGTAGAACAACTACGCACCGACTTGGTCGTTCTCCAACGTCGTGAACGAGCCGAAGAGTCCGACCACGTCGCGCTTGATACGATCCAAGGGCTTGAGACAGAACTGGCAGCAGCGCAGCAGGCCGTAGAAGCCACTCAACAGACAACCGCTTCTTTGCGTGCCCGCCTCGGACGAGCAGCGGAAGTCCTGGAGCGGGCACAAAAGGAATTCGAGAAGGACGGCGGGGCCGTCTACGAACGCCACGCCAGCCTAAAGGCTCAGCAAGAGCAACTCCAGAAGATCGTGGTTTCCACGGACGAGACTCTGCGAGCAAGCCTAGCTGCTGGCCCACTGCCCCTCGTGCTGGTTCGGGATCTCCTCGGAAGCGTGCTCGACCACGCGCACCGTGAGCGCACGGCGGCTCAGTCCGCTGAAGTTGTCAGTACATTGGAAAATCGGGACCAATGGCTGATGGATCTGATGCAGAAGTCGTTGTCCAAATCCGCCGCGGCCGAGATCGCTGAACAACTTCAATTGGACCGGAAGCGTAGAAGCGGCGATGCGCAGGCACCGCGGCTACTTGACCTGCCGCATGACATGCTGCTGCAGCTGAACGCCCTGGACCAGGCTCTGGAGCATGATCGGGTTCGCGCGGTTGAGCTGGTGGAACAGGCGACCGAAAAATCGGCCGAGCTCGACACCGTTGACCGGCTTCTCGCCAGCACGACAGCTGACGACAAATCCATTGAAGCCCTCATGAAAGCACGCGACCAAGCGCTGCGCCAGGTAGTCACCTTGGAGACTGAACTCGCAAGAGCGGCTGAGTCGAACCAAGATGCCAAGAACCACCGCAAATCCCTGACCGCGAAGTTGGACCGAGCAAACCGGACCCTCGCGAAGCAGGTGCACGCGGCGAAGGAAGCCCAGCGACTTGTTGATTATGTGGACCGAACCCGGATCACACTGTCGAAGTACGCATCGGCTCTGCTGAACCGCCATATCAACCGACTCGAAGTCGCCGTACTGGACAGCTTCAACCGGCTCATGCATAAGTCTGGCTTGGTGGCCAATCTGAACATTGACACCGAAAAGTTCAAGATGAACCTCATCAGAAGCGACGGAGAACCGCTGGACCCCGCGCGACTCAGTGCAGGGGAACGCCAGCTACTTGCTGTCTCGCTGCTGTGGGGCGTAGCCCGGGTAGCGGGCAACCAGCTTCCCAGCGTCATCGACACGCCCCTAGGCCGGCTTGACAGCAACCACCGCGAGAATCTGGTGGAGCGGTACTTCCCTCACGCCAGCGAGCAGGTCCTCCTGCTCTCGACGGACGAGGAGATCGACGAGCGGCTGTACAAGCGACTCAAGGGGTCCATCGCTCACGCCTACACCCTTGACCACGACAAGTCCACGCTCACGACTAGCGTCCACGAAGGCTATTGGTGGACGACGGGAGCCACGCATGTCGCTTGACCACATCCGGCTCTCACAGCCGGCCAAGAGCCAGCTCATCAAGCTCAAGGGCGCCACGGGGATCAAGACCTGGAACGTGCTGTGCCGATGGGCTTTGGCGTTCTCGCTCCAGGACCCGTCGACTCCACTCGTCCGGGAGATCACCACGGACTCGAACATCCAGCTGGACTGGAAGACGTTCGCCGGGCCGTACGGGGACATCTACCTCGCCTTGCTCAAGGCCCGGTGTCTCCGCGATGGGGAGGAGCCGACGGAGGAAGTAGTTTCTCGCACCTTGACGATCCATCTCCATCGAGGCATCGGATACCTGGCGGGGCGCAAGGACCTCCAGAGCATCCGCGACCTTGTCATGACGGCTGCCAAGTAGTCCGCGCTAGAGGTGGGGCTGCGGCGAGCAACGCCGCAGCCCCACCTCTAGTGATACAAGCGAGCCGGCCGTCACACCTGCGGGGGAAGCGCGATCTTGCTACGGCCTACGGTGTTGCCCGCATAGTCGCGATACTCGTCCTCACCGATGAGCCGCGCATCCGCGATCAGATCACGGAGAGCTCGCCGCTCCCTCTCTGTGGGAAGCCCACCGATCACATACCTGAGAATCTTCGCCGCCGTGTCCCTTCCCTTGATGCTCATCCTCTGACCGTTGAAGTCGTAGAGGACCCCCCACCAAGGGTTTTTGACAGCGTCCAAGCGCAGGGTGCCCTGGGCATCGAGCAGACTGAGCTTCTTGAAAATCTCTTCGAGAGACATCCCATCGGCCTTGAGGAGTCCAACAGCCTCTGCCAGAGTCTGCTGACCCACTGGCCGCAACAGCATGTGCCCATGCCCTGCGCCGCTGTTGCGCTCGACCTCGTGTTGGAAGCGCCGGTACCGAGCGGCAGATTCGCCGGCTGAAACCGCTTGAAACGTGGGCAGCGCGCTGATGTGATCCCACAACTCGGAAAAATCTTTCCGGCCGGCGGCGAGCTCCTCGTCATTGGGTCGACGGGCGAGCTCGCGTCCCTTCGTGGCCCAGTGGCTGTAGCGATTATCCGCCAATAGATACTCGCGCGCCATCTCTGTGAGCGTCTGCAGTGTTGTCAGGTGAGCGGAACGCTTCGTGATGGTGCTGTTCTTGAAATTTACTGCGCTCTTGCTGTTCTTGAATATAGGGTGCTCGACAGCAATCCTGCGCGCAATGATTGCGAACCCGTTGTCCTCGTCGAGCTGGGCTACTTCGCCCGGCGTCAGTTTTGACGCCTGCTTATTCACATGGGTGAAAATACTGCGGATCCGTCGCTGTGCGTCAGTTCGGGACTCACCTTCGAGCACGGCAGGGATGATCTCAATCCCCATCCGCTCAGCGCCAAGTTGTTGGAGCTGGATCTCATCTAGGCTGTGTTCTTCCACGAGCTCATCCAGCAGTAGTACCTCATCAGGCTTAACGACCCCCTCGCGATTTCGAACGTCGAGGCGTCCGTAGGTAACGAGGTACAGGGCGGCCTGGATGCCGATCAGCCGATGCTGACCATCCACCGCGTAGAGTCGCGTTCCTGGGCGCAGCTGCAGCAGGCCAACGCGCCCTTTGCCGTCGAGGGAGAGGAAATCTGCCGAGGTTTTCTTGGCGCGGCCGTCTGCGTCCCACATATCGCTATTGGGGTCGTCTACCCAAGCCGGACACAGAACGGCAAGGATAGGCGGGAATTTGTGGTTGTCTCTCTCGATAAGGTATTTTGCCAATACGGCCTCTCTCGACCAGTCGACCTGACGTTGCTGGATGAATTCAATGCTCTCTTCGTCGATCTGAAGCTTTTGAGTTTTGGGGTCGAGGCTCCTTTTGAGCAAGGGCATGGTTGTGGCCAGGGCCACATTATTCCTGATCCAGTCAAGGGTGGCGGAAGCCACATAGGACGGGCTTCCGCCCATATGTGCGCTCTCCGTAAACAAAGAGCCCTCTCGTGCAATAGCCTCGTCGAGGACCCGTGCGACGACCTTGTCCTGCATCTCCATCAGAGAGGAAAGATCGGCCAACTCCTGCTCGTCTGCGGTCAGTCCGTCTTCTTCGGTCATTTCGATCTCCTTCGGCTGTTATCGAGCGCTGAGAAGGTGCTGGCTGTAGAGCGTTCTGTTGAACCGGGGATGCAGGCTCGCGATCAAGTCCCGCTCAACTTGGTCCAGGAGGGCTAAATCCACTGGGGCATACCAGAGCAGACGATCCGCTGGCCGGTGCAGCCAGTCGCGTAGTCGGCGGTTGGATTCCGTGTGGGCTCGATGGTGAGCCAGTCGGGCGGGGAGCGAGACTGCCTGGCCGACGTAGACCCAGTCATGGGTCACGGCCAGGCCGTGCAGTTCCGTGGTTTCTGAGAAGGCGTAGACGCCGGCGATGTCCGGCACGACTCGGTGGGCAAGGGCGATCGAGCGAACGCTCTGCCAGGACAGTTTTTTGAGACTTTCCCCCGAAGGCATGCGCAGAGCCTCGCATGCATCGAACGGGCCGTCAAGTCTCTAGAGACAAGCGGGTAGTTGCTGAGACTAGGTCACGATCGTAAGCACGTCAGAGTGGATGTGCGGTGTATGGCTAGCAGCCTGACGTCCCCTCAACTGCCGGTGGGGCCGTCAGTGGTAGCCGAAGGGTGACCCGGAGGGCGCTGTCCCTTGGGAGAGCAACTGGTCCTCTATCTGCAGGCACCGATCCCCCAAGGCGATCCCCAGACATCAGACGCCCCTTCGTACCTCGGGGCAAAGCTCCGCGGCCGGATCGCTGGTGATTTCGAGGGCGGGGTGGCGCCGCAAGTTACCGATGAACTGCTAGCTCCAGCACTGAGCACGTCATCACGCAAACCGTGAGACCGTGCCAGGCCTCCGTCGATGCGGCAGGGGCCCACCGGCGGAGCAGTTCATCACTCGGGTATGACGCACTCGGAGACATGAAACCCCGGCCCAACATGGATCCTCAGTCATCTCTGCTTGCTGCTTGTGCTGACGGCTCCCTCTCAAGGTGCCTGGGTGTAGGACTTCATCCCGCCTAGGGTCAGCTTCTGACCTCGCGCTTCTTGACCGCGCGAGCAGCGCAGCGAAGAAACACCTGCTGCCGATGCAACAACACGGCGTCTCACCCGACCAGTTGGGGTGAGGGCTGATGGATCGCCCTCACCTCTCAGGCAGATGGCTGGTTCCGTCACGGCTGTCTGCGGCAGCGGATACGCTCGTAACACAACCGCATATGCGCTTCCCGCAACGGGCGCGTGCCACCGCATGGGGCACGTCTCCAGACAACACGGAGCGAAAATTGATCAGCACTCCCGTCAAAGAGGCCGTCTGTACTCTGCAGAAACGCGCTCTCGCCTGTCACGACAACTACGAACTCGACCGTATCGAGCGGGCCCTCGACGAGCTCTTGCGTAACCCTGGTGGTGAAAGCACCCCAGCCAAGTACCGTATGCGCTCCGCCATGGGGCACGCTTACGAGGCGCTGGAACGGCGCAAGGCCATCTTGCCTTCCACGTCCCTCAGCAACGAGGGAACCCAGCCGGGCACTCCGGACCGTGGCTACCCTGTGGTCGAGATCCTTGAATGGCTCCGCACCGAGGAGCGCCTGGTACCGCAGGAGCGAGCGATGCTCCAGTCGCTGGCTCATGGCGAGGATGCGGAGAGCCTCGCGCGCCGTCATGGACTACCGGTGCGGAGGATGCGCGAGCGTGTCAGTCGCGCCCGCCGAACCGCGCGCCAACTGTGGCCGGCTGATGGGCTGAGCGGTTGACACCCCGAATTTTGCGGTTGCGTCCCTGGCTCATCCGTGCCCTGATTCCCTCTCAGAGGATCGGTACTTACGTGCTGTACAGCGCCAAAGGCCATCCCCAATACGTGGGTCGCAGCGATACAGATGTTCGGCGTCGCCTTCTCCGTCACTGCAGTGATCGTCGAGGCGACTACTTCACGTACGACGTCCACAACACCCCAGCCAACGCCTTCGACATGGAGTGTGCGCTTTTCCACCTCCTCTCACCAAACCTGTCGAACCGGATCCATCCTGATCGCCCCGATCTGCTTGAGGCCAGCTGCGTCTTCTGCTTGCCCAACCAGCGGGCGGCACGTCAACTACGCGGCCTTGGCGGCACACACGACATACAACGACCTCCGCGCCTAGAAGAGGAGTCATCATGACAAGCAACACCCGGTCTCTGTCGGCGAACGAACAGCGTGCTGAGTTGATCCAGGTCGACCATGCCCTCGACTCGATGCGCGATGCCGGCTTCGACCTGACAGCGGCTGTCGGCGAACCGCTGGACAACTCCATCGAAGCAGAGGCGACTCTGATGCGGGTCCTGCCTATTTATGGACCGCGCAAGAAGTCGATCCAGAGCATCATCATCAGCGACAACGGTCTCGGCATCGAGCCGTCCAAGATGCATCACGTGCTGTCCATGGGCTACAGCAGCCGCTACGGGGAACGGCAAGGCCTGGGACGCTTTGGCGTGGGCCTCAAGCTTGCGGGGCTGAGCCTCGGTGAGCGGATCGACATCTACAGCAAGAGGACCGGCGATGACCGGATCCATCACAGCTATATCGACCTCATCGAGATCCGCGAGGGCAGTCAGCAGTACATCCGGACCGAAGAGGTCGCCGCTTGGCCGGAAAATGCAGCCAAGCTTATGACCGGACGAGACGGCAACTTGTTTGCTTCAGGGACAGTGGTGATCTTCGGGAAGATCGACCGGCTCGTTAGTGGAGGGGCGTACGGCACGTCGCTGGAGGAGAAGGTCTCCGACCTGCGCAAGTTCATCGCCCGTGCCTACCGCACCTTCATCGACAGCGGCCGAGCCTTCGAGCTTGAAGGAAAGCCTGTTACCCTCCACGACCCCCTATTCCTCCGCGATAACCCCCGGATCATCTCTAGGTACAAGTCTCTCGACCCTCGCGGTCAGCTCATCGAAGAGACCGACCTGAAGATCGATGGGCACGCGGTACACGTCGCGGTTACCGCCGTACCGGTCCAGTTCCGTCACAAAATGGGCGACGGTGGCGAAGTGGACTTCAACGGTGAGGACATCCGCGAATTCCAGATCAATTCTGAAAACGCGGCGAAGGTCAGCATCCTGCGCAACGGTCGTGAGATCTACTACGACATCGTTCCTCGTCTCTTGGGCGACACCGCACGCCGTGACAAAGTCATCCGCTACGTCGGTATCGAGATCAGCTTCCCAGCCGAACTGGATGAATACTTCCAGGTCCGCCACGTCAAAAGGGGAGCCGAGCCCGTCAACAGGCTGCGTCACGAGCTGCGCGACTGGCTGAAGCGTCCCGTCGAACAGGCTGGAAAGGTAATCCGTAGTCATTGGGGCGAAGTTGACGCACGGGACCGTCTCAACAACGGCGAGCACGTCGGCAGCATGGAGACCGCGCAGCGGACCAACCCCGCATTCCCCAAGGGCCTTGCCGGCCGGGCCGCTACTCCCGAGCAGGAGGAGCAGGTGGTTCAGGACGCAGCTGAGGACATGGGGCTCGACTTGGAAGCCGACGCAACCAAGATCGAAAATCTTCGGGAGCAGGTCAGGACCAAACCGATTACCCTCCTTGACGGTCGGTGGCCCGGCAAGGAGTTTCTGGAGATTCACCACCTCAACGGGAAGTCGGTTGTGAAGCTCAACCACCGGCATGCCTTCTTCCGTGACGTCTACGGGCCGCTCAAGAAGATCGCCGACCAGGGCGCCGAGGGCATGAGCCCCGAGGACATCGTGGACCTCGTGCGCAAGGCTGAAGAGGCCATCGACCTTCTCTTCATGGCCTACGCGAGGGCCGAGAGCATGTACGAGGATCCGGGGCAATTCGACGATCTCCGCACCTATTGGGGCATGTTCACCGAAGCCCTCCTCAAGGAGCAATTCAAGGACCAGTGACCCCCGGGGCCTGCCAGAAGACGGCACTGCTGGCAGGCCTCCGGGTCGCGGTTGGTCTCTAACTGAGCAGGAAACAAGCGGTTTCTGCACCAACTGACCACTACACGGTGTTGGCTGTACAGAGCACATCGTGGCCACTCGCAGGTGGAAGGCAGCAGCCTGCGGAAGCTTGACGAGATGCCCTCAGGCACCAGCCATCATCGGCTTCATGTTTCGAAAGATTTGGTAGGAAGGCAGTCAGGATGTTCGGCTCGGGCACCAAACTCATGTTTCGCGACTACGTGCAGGGCACGTGGGGGAGCTTCGACACTCCGGCGGGGCGGGTCGACTACATCATGACCAAGGCCCGCCTGGGCGGACCGTCCGATACTCCTGAGCGGCAACTGACCAAGAGTCTGGCGCCGGTTCGAGAGGTGATGGACGCCGGAGACCTGGACTTCAATCAGCTTCTGCAGCGCGATCTGGATGATCACCGCGTTGCAGTCAACCTGATCCCCTACCTGCTCAAGCCGCAGGCCATCGGTCCTGCGTTCTTTCCGCCGATCGTCGCGGTTCTCCTGCCCTTCCAGGACGGCCGTCCCACCTCCTTCTCTGCGTTGGGAGACTCCGCGACCGTCCGTGATGACGACGCGATGTGGCAGGAGGAACGGGCCGGCAGCGCCTTTCAGATTCATCGGCTGCTAGGGGCGGACGACAAGCCGCACGCGGCCAACGTCGGCAAGCTGTGGTGGAATCAGTCCGAAGCGAGGCTGGTCGTGCTCGACGGCCAACACCGTGCGATGGCACTTCTGGCAGTTGAGCGCACTATCTCCAACTCATGGAAGGGCTCTGCGGGAGTTCGCTTCCGCTCCTTCTACGAGCACCAGGTCAAACAGGCGCTGCAGGACCACAGCGCTACGGAGTTGGACCTCGCCAAGGTCGAAGTGCCCGTGACTGTCTGCTGGTTTCCCCAAGAGACCGGAGAGACGTCCAGACCTCACGAGGCCGCCCGCAAGTTGTTCGTGGACGTGAATAAGGAAGCCAGGCCCCCGAGCGAGTCCCGGATCATCCTGCTCTCGGATGCGGAGTTGGCCAACGTGCTCACTCGGAGCATGCTCAGCGAGCTGCGCAGCCGTAGCGATGCTTCGTATCTCCCGCTGTACGCGGTGGAGTACGACAACCCCGAGGTGAACACCAGCAGGACTGCTCGATGGTCAGTGATGACCAACATCAACCTCCTCAAGATGGCTGTGAATCGGTGCGTATTCGGGCCCGCCAAGTATCTGACTAATGTTGCGCAGATGTCCGGCGGCAGGGAGAGTCCCAAAGACCGCGACGACTTCATGCGCCAGCAGCTAGATGTGGCAAGTCTCTTTCCGGAGAAACACTTTCAAGACTCAGGATTCTCTTTCGACCGAGACACTCTCGGTGACAAACAGTTTCCCATCGGGTGCGTTGATCTGATCAGTGATCGATTTACCCAGACGTGGGGAAAGGCGATCCTAACCCTCCTGTCCAAGACCACGCCCTACGCCGCGCATGCGGCGAGCCTCACCAAACTCAAGGATGACTGGCACGTTGCCGATACCTTTGCGTCCCTAGCCCATGATGCTCTCTTCGGTGGTGTAGGCGTTTTCTGGACATTGCGTGACAGTCATGAGCACTACGTTGAACACCGTGACTCTGACGCCCGGCGACAGCCTAAATCCGACGTCATACGAGCCTGGGAAGCTCTCAGGGGCAAGGAGAGCGACTTTGACGAATACCGCGCGCAGGCATATCTGGGATCTGTCCGTCTGGAGCGAGTTAAGGCCTGCAAAGCCGCGTACTCAGTCCTCAACACACATGCTTGCCAACTCGGTTTGGTGTTGACGCTCGGATCGCTGTGGGAGTTGCGGAAGGTTCAACCAGGTGGTGCTGATCTGAAGGATCTCCCAGCCTTCGCGGAATCTTTTGCCGCAGGCTTGAACGCCTTCTTCCAGCTAGAGCACGGAAAAGGCCGCGACCGCAAGCTCGCCTTCAACAAGAACGTCACGAATCCGATCAATCAGATCGTGAATATGGATACACCCCAGGCGGCGTATTTTCGCTACTTCTGGATGCAGGCGCTCGCTGTTCCTCAAGCTTGGGAGCACGTCGAGAGCTGGCTCCCGGATCGTGCCGCGTTCAACGACATGCTCGGGCAAGCAAGGCGGATGTACCTGGAATTGTGTACCAAACAGCAGCTCAAGGCGCTCAGTACCAGTAGGCCAGGTGTCAGCGACAAGGAGCTCTTTCCGGAAGCCGAGAAGGTTGCGAGCGCGGCGATCAGAAGGGGCCTCCGTGATTGGTTCTACGTGACCGAGCAGGACTACGAGGACTGGCTCGGCCGGCCAGTCCGTTCCGTTGACCAGCGCGGACTGGGCGACAACATGCTGGATTTTGGCGATGCTGTCGGTTGAGTGACCCGTGCGTGACCCTGCTCATGATGTGGCTTGAGCAGGGTCATCACGCGTTGTCCGGGATTCAGTTGAGCTAGGGGAGGTCTCCCTTCTGTAGCGGAACAAGCTGGCCAGCGTGTATCTCCCAAATGCTGCCGAATGGGGCGCAGTACGCCAGGGCGTCGTTCCCGTGTATCACGAGGCGATGGGAGCGGGTGATAGCCAGGAACATCCGGGTTGGCCGGAGTGAGTCTGGTTGCTGGTCCGATTTTGCGTAGCGGGAGGTGCCGCTGTGGAGCAGAAACGGGCAACCTGCCGTGGGGTTGGTAGCAGCGAACTCCGCGCAATCCCGGTGCATCGGCGGGTCCAGCGTGAGACGGCTTGTGATCACGCGAGGGCCTCCGATGACGCCGCGCCAGTAGCCCAGCCGCTTGCCGCACAAGCCGCAGAGCTCGTCGCTTATGCACTCCAGCCGTCGAGGGCCGTCGATCGTTGTGAAGTCTGGCGTGCCATCTGGGCGGAGGGTGGTGACGTACGTGATCGGAAAGCCGCGGGAGTCGCGAGCAAGGTGTGCCAAGTGGGCTGGAAGGTTTGTATTGCGTCGTTGCTCAGCAGGGATCTCCCGGGTCATGAGGTGCTCGACCCGGCGGCTTGAAGCGGTGCGTTCGAGGTTGGAGAGGTGCGGAGGCGGCGTGTGACCTCTGCCGGTTGGTGGGAGGCGAATGTGCAGATAATGATTTTCTACTCTCACTCGGGTGCTTAGATTCTACTCTCACTCCACTGGTTGGCAAGTGCCCAGGCTGGCCGCATGGGTTGGATGGTTGGGCGACGGATTCACGCGAACGGAGCGGTCGAAGCCCGGTGTGTGCGTCAGGCGGCGGGCAAGCCGTCCAGGTCGAAGTGGATGCTGATCGAGGGAATCCGGTGACGAGCGCGAACCGGGGCTCCGTGGCGGGACCTCCCGCCCTGCTATGGCCCTGGCAGACGGTCCACACTCCGCCGCTGGCAGCGCCGGGAGTGTGGGCAGGGCTGCTCACCAAGCTCCAGGCGCGAGCCAACGCGCGCGGTCGCATCGGGTGGACGGTGAACGTCGACTCCACGATTTGCCGGACTCACCAGCACGCCGCCGGGGCACGCCGGGACGGCTATGCCCAGAAGGAACCGCCTTAGCCCAGGGCATCCCGCGACCCGCGATGAATCCTGCGGTGTCCGGCGGTCGTACCGTCGAAGCCGTTAACGAGGAGGACTTCTGATGCGCAGCGTGACCTACTCGATGAGCGTCTCACTTGACGGCTACATCGTCGGGCCGGACGGCGACTTCGACGGGGTCAACGAGTGGCTTGGCGACCGCGCGGCTTGATCACGGACCCCTCCCAGCGCCGTTCCTTGAGTGCAGCCAGTACTTCCTCGTCAAGCTGCCACTCGACCGTGCGCGCTCTGGCCCGCAGCTCGGGGGAGGCGGCGATCACTGTCTCCAGTAGCCAGATCGGTGAGCCTGAGAGCGTGTAGTCCGGTGCTGGCATGCGCCCGCTCTTCATAGCCATGGAAAGGATGGGCTGGTTCGGAAGTCTGAAGAGCGCCATGATCTCGTTGTGGCCCACAAGAGGTGGTACCTCCCTTGGGTCAGAAGTGATCCATCCAGGGGACTGGGACTCGACGAGGGCATCGCGAACTTCTCCCAGGATTGTCTTCGGTCTAGGCGTGGACCGCCCAAACTTGTAGACAAAACCAAGGGGCCAGTACGCGGAGCCGGAGATGATCAAGGCGTGGGAGTAGTCCAGCAGCCCGCGGTGTACCCACTTGGCTGGCATATCTGACTTCACTCCGTACAGGGCGGCGAACTCCTGGACCCCAGCCAGGTACGGCCTCGCGCGACGTACCGTCGGCTCCGATGCCACCGTGCTTACCTCTCGACTCCGTAGGTGGAGCAGTCAGGATAGGTGTTGTGGGGCGGTCGGCCCTACCGAGCCTGGAATCGGCTCGTGGTAGATGACTTTGTTGCCGACTCGAAGGGCAACCCGTCTGCGTCCTGGAACGCGGGCAGCTCCAGCGGCGACTTCACCTGGTCGTATCCGCTGCGGTGCCACCGTCCACGGCGCAGGTGATCTGACCAAAAAGGACTGTCCCGTAAACGATGTGAGGGCCGCGGAGCCCGAAATGGCCCCGCGGCCCTCTCGTGGGCAGTGGGCAGGAAGTCAGGTCTGGCAGACCGGGGTGTAGGGCACGCCCGTGCCGACGTATTGCCGCCACTCTTCACGGCTCAGCTCGCGTCCGACGGCTCGGCAGACGCGTGCCCGGAGATTCGGCTCGTCGAGCGTCCACAGGGCTACGCTGAATGTCGCGAAATTGTAGGTCGCCAGGGTCTTGCCGTCCGCCGAGACGTCGGACGACAGGAAAGGGGCCCCGTGCTTCCAGGCTTCTTGGGGAGCCAGGGTCCTGCGGTCTAGCACGATGCTGCGGTTCTCCCCCGACACGAGCACCTGCCCGCGGTCCGGCAGTTCGGTGAGATCGAGGACGTATCGGAGTGTTCCGTCGCTGGTACGGCCACGCACGTGCAGCTCCGGGGTGAGGAACGTGATCAGCCCTGCGCCCGAGCCCACCACCACCTGCCCGTCGTTCATCACTTCCACCTCCACAAGCCCCGTCAGGCCGCTTAGCCGTCTTGTCGAGGTAACCGTGAGGTCGGAGGATTGAAGGCCTACTACCGTTGGTTGATCGCCTCTGTCCTTGCTGACGACTGCGTAGAGACGGTCGGTCCTCTCGCCGCCCCCCAGGGCGACGACGGACCCCGCAAGCCGGCGGCCACCTGCGCTCCGCCACGCGCCGTCCCTGAAGCGGAAGCGCAGGACGTCGCCGTTACTGTGCCCGACGTAGAGGTCGTGGCCAACGAAGGCGACACGGTTCGGCCCCACCCCCTTCGGCAACGGTACGGGCGTCCGGCGCCGCTCCACGACGTTCCAGACCGCTAGCTCCTTTGTATGGTCACCGGCCTTGCCATACACCACCGCTGCCCAGGGACCGTCCTTGGTGGTGGCCAGCTCGCGGCTCGTGACGCCCTTCGGCAGGACGAGGCGGCGGGCGCTGGTCGAGTCCGAGAATGTCTTGGAGGTCATCGAGGCCGCGCGGGGCACGACGTAGACGGCTCGGCCGCCGCTGAGCACGAGAGCGTCTTTGGCCCACGCTGCTGACGCCATGCCGCCGTAGAAGCGGGTCCAGGCCGTCGTAGCCGGCGAGCGCTGGTCGTCGTACAGCTCGGCGACCCCGCCGCGGTGGCGCAGAACGATGCCATTACTGATGACCGCCTCCCCACCCTTCGGCAGCCCGAATGTCTGGGTCCGCCGTGCCACGTCCCACCCGAAGGTGCCGGAGTCCGTGGCCGCGCTCAGATGGACCCCGCTGTCTGAGTCGAAGATCGACACGGCCGAGTAGGGCCCTCGGTTGGAGAGCAACGTCTCCGACCCGTCAGGCTGCAGGGCGAGCAGTTGGGCTCCACGGGTCGCGGCGGCCACCACTGCGTCGTCCTCCACGGCTCCGTGGAGGACGACACCTGTGGGCGCGGTGAGCACGACGGACCGGGCACAGTTGGTGAGATTGATCCGGACGACCTCGTTCTTCTGGTTGGTTCCCTTCTCCTTCGTCAGCAGGACCTCGCCCTTTGTCGCCGACATCGCCTTCGCCGCTCCGCGCTCCGGACAGCGCTTCGGAGCATCGTCCGGGTGTTTCGCGTCGAAGACGAAGAGCCCCACTCGGTCGGAATAGGCGACGATCCGTCCCCCGTCCGCGGTGAACTCCAGGTGGTCAATCGCGTTGAGCTCCCAGCGCAGCGGCCCGGGGCGGGGAGTGATGGGCAGTGCGGGACGCCCCACGACGGACCAGGAGGAGTTCTTGTTCTCCAGGACCGTCATGCGCAGATCGGTCGAGGCGAACGCCACGCGCTGGCCGCGGCGGGACACCGCCAGATCGCTGACCAACGCACCGCCGGGGCCGGGAAGGGTCGAGCCTGACCCCTTCTGGCGCCACACGGTCTCCCCGGTCAGGGTCGACAGGATCTGAACGGCTCCGGTGCTCGTCGACAGCGCTCCCCATACGCCGTTCCGGGACAGGGCCATCTCCTCGAACTCTCCCTCCTCGGAACGGAGTATCCGGCGCAGCGAGGAGTTGTCGCGGGCCATCGAGTCGAAGACGTCGGTCTTCTGCCCGGCGTCGTCCGCGATGTCGTCGCTGGCCATGGCCAGCAGCAGTCCCAGTGCCGGGTCATTGTTCGCGCCGAGTTCGTACGCCTCGTCCCTGACCTTGGCGGCGGTATCCCGCAGGTCCTGGATCCGCTGGTCGCGCTGCCAGAGGTAGCCGGCGCCGCCCGAACCGGCGAGCAGCACGACGAGGCAGACGAGCAGGACGCGCAGCCGGGCCCGGCGGTCGGGCCTACGGCTGCGGCGAGCCGCGTCGTGCCACTTCCGTGCTCCGACGACGGAGGTCTGCAGCGCCCGCGCGTGGTCCCGGGCCTGCTCCAGATCGGCTGCCGGCACCACGACCCGGTCCAGATCGGCTGCGGCACCGAACTTGTTCCGGTAGCCAGAGACGTGGACCATGTGCCCCTCGTCGTCCACACCGCCGACGATGGCGGTCGAGCCGCCGAGACGCCTCAGTGTGAACGGTCCCCGCACGCTGCGGCTCAGGCGTCGTATTTCGTCGATGAGTACGGTGAACGCCGCCGTCAGGCTGATGTCTTGGACGTGATCGACCGGGCCATCGGCATCACTCAGCGACCATAGGACCGTGCCGCGCTTGCGGCGTGGGACTCGCGTGATCTGCCAGGCGGTCTCCAGGCCGGACCGGAACCGCGCGTCCGCGGTGAACAGCGCCATAGTCGCCGGGTCCGGGATCAGGGCGGCGGGCAGCCGCCGCAGTGTCGTACAGCGCAAGGTCGCTCGGATCCCGCTGTCGCCGCGGTCCAGGAGTACCTCTACGGCTGCCGTCGCGCCCTTCTTCGTTTCAGCGTCCTGGAGGCCCAGCAGCCACACGACGGCAGTTGTCCCGTGCGGGTCGGCGCCGAGAGCCCGTATGACGGCGGACATACGGGTCGGGTGCGCGCACGCCGGAACGGCCCACCCGGGTGGCCACGGCGCACCGACCGTGGCGCGGGTATGCGCCAGCCAGGCCAATGCGATGCCCAAGTGCTCCCCGAGCCGCTCCTCCTCGTCGACCAGGACGAGCCCCAGGGCCGCGACCGCGCGCACCGCCCCGGTCACCGGGCCGCAGCCGGTGAAAGGCGCGTCTGCGGGGGTGGGGAGAGCGCCCGCCACGAACCCGTATCGTTCGGTCAGTTCGTGCAGTTCGACGGTGTCGTGGCACAGGGTCCGCAGAGAGGTCACGTCTCGGGCCTCGACCAGCGCTCGCACGAACTCCACCAGCAGCGGGCTGCGGAGCAACGCACCGTACAGCGCAGACTCCGCGTCGGTATCGGAGAGTTCCTCGGCGAGGAGGATGCGGATGTCCTCGGCGAAGGTCATGACGTGCCCCGCTGTCCGTCGTGGCGGCGGACCGCCCGGCGCAACGGATGCCCGGTGGGAACGCGTTCTGCCGCCGCCCGCCACACCTGGAGGCCTGCACGGTCAGCACCCGTCAGCGACACCAGTAGCTCATCGGGAGAGACGCCGGACAGGCCCCAGACGCCGGTCACCGCTTCCTGCGCCCCGACCTCGAAGCGCCCGCGCTCCGCAGGCACGTCGAGTGTGCCCGACAACCAGCGTCTACGGGCCTCCAGAGCTACCCAGTACCGGCGGCTAAGGTCCCCTGCCGACACCACCACCGGGGCGAATGCGTACCCGTAGGAGTCGAGGAGCCGATTCCGCTCTGTCGTCGCCTCCACGGTGAGCTCCACCGTAATCTTCAACCGTCCGCTCGCCGTGACTTCGGCACGGACCGAGAACGGACCGCTGTCGCCGAGCCGACGGATCATCGTGCGATCGTCCGTGCCTGCCGCGGCCTTGGGCAGGTCGGAGTCGAGCGTGGTGACGAGGCCGGTGGAGGCGACGCCGGTGAGCCGGTCGGCCGCCAACGTCGCCGTGTGCCGCAGGAACGGGTTGACCGAGGCGAGCCGGCGTACGACGTCGGCCAGGATGCCCCTGACGGGAGCCGGGAAACGCGCTGGGTCGGCGGAGCTCAAACCCGTGCACAGCGCTGTGCCACCTCGCGCGGCCAGTACCGGATCGGGGTCCGCGAGTCCCTCGTACAGCTGCTCCAAGGGCCCGGTCACGCCGATTGCAGCCGGCGTGACCCAGTGTCCGAGATCGAGCGCCTCGTCGGACAGCGGCGACGGCTGTGTATCGTCGAGCATCTGGACAACTGCTGATGCCAGCTCCGTCACCGGTTCCCACGGCAACGAGTGGTACACCACGGGCGCCGGCGAGCCCTCCTGGCTCAGCCGGTGCAGCAGCAGGTAGCGGATCTGCCTGGAGAGTGTGGCCACGCCCGCCAGGTCAGCCGGCCCGAACTCGGGGTGGGGCCACGACGTCTCGATCCGGTCGATCAGTTCCGTGCCGGATTCCTCGAGCGGTAACGGCGCTCCGTTGTCATCGAGTTCGGCATAGGTAAGGCCGGAGTCTGGGTTGTACAGGGCGAGTACGGGCGTATGTTCCGGGCCCGCCATCACGCTGCGCCGGACCCAGCCCTCAGCGAACACGGGCAGGTGTCGGGCGTCGGCCCGTTCGTCGCCGTCGTTGATCAGGTTCGTGCCGGAGGATGGTGGGCCGACGCGGACGACCCAGTCGCTCAGGGGACGGTGAACAGCGGTCACGGCCGCACCTCCAGCAGCGTCGCGAGGAGCCCGGCGGCAGCGGGGCCGAGAGCGGCGGCCACTCCCATCTGCCGTCGCGGGTCCTGGCCTTCCTCCAGTGTCTTGCGGTGGTCGCGGGCCAGGCGGTCCCACGCCATCGGTGTCAGCCCGTCCCATGCGGTGCGTGGAAGTCGGGCGAGACGACTCGCCAGTTCACCGAACTCGTAACCGGTCGTGTCGGCCCAGCGCACCGCGAACTTCACCGCTCGCAGGATTATGCGCGCCTGTTCCAGCGGATCCTCGGTGGATGTGACGGAGACGAGGCGGCGCGGCCGGGCTTGTAGGTCCGTGAGCCCGCGGCCGGTGGGATCGATCACCAAGTTGCCCACCGGGTCGTAGTAGAGGCTGTTGACGGTGAAGTCCCGGCAGCGGGCATCGGCTTCGAGATCGCTGCCGCAGGCCGGGAAGTTGAACTCGGCCGAGTTCAGCGTTCGGTACTCGTAGAGCCGTTCACCCTCGCCGGGCGGCACAGCCGAGCAGACGAGGCTGTCCGGGTTGACCTTGGGCCTGAACTCCAGGCCGCTGCGGCGCCTCACCCGCTTGGTCAGTTCGCTGAAGCGGCCCGGCGGAGCCGTGCCCGTCAGGTCGAGGTCGTTCACCTCCCCGGCGGTCCCCGCGATCACATCCCGGGCGAAGCCGCCCGCTAGCCAGAGGACATGGTGCGCCTCCTGTATTTCAGCGATGAGGGGGGCTGCGACGGATGCCCAGGGCGATCCCGGTAGGGCCAGCGTCTCGGCGACGGTCTCGGACAGGGTGTCGTCGAGTGCGTCGGACCGGTGTATCCGGTCGGCGGCCAACCGGTCCGCGGGCGTGGCCGCGACGAGGCGGACCGATCCGGCATCATCGGGTACGGGCCGGTCGGGTGGCTGGGCCAGGGGCTCCTCGCCCGTCAGCAGCAGCCGGTCACATGCGGCCCTCGGCCTCCCGGAGCGGACATAACCGAAGCCGGCGACCGTTCCTTCGTCCGTGACATCACCGGCGAGAACAGGGCCAGACCTGGATCTCTCGTGCCACACAGTTTCCTCCGCAACGGGACCGGACGTCATGCGACGGCCAGTCCGTGCCAGTCCGACGTGGGGAGGCAATTGCGGGCGGTAAAAAAAGAGGGGTGGGGCCCCGGCGCCAAGCGACTTCCCAGGTCGGACAATCACCCGCGCGTCTCATGGCGCGACTCCCACCACTATCGGGCAAGTAGAGCAACGTAACACAAATGCCCACCGCACAGCCGGAGTTCACGAAAGACGCCGAGGAGGCGAAGCCCCTGGCGGGGGGTCGTGTCGGAGCGGCACTGTCCGAGCGAGGACACCTGGGCCCCTCTCGGCCGGGATCCTGTGCGGTGTTGTGTGGGACTGGCTCGACCGGTCCCGGCGAGTGTGCGGTGGGGCGTCTCGGTGTGCTGTTGGAGCCTTTCTGCGTGGCCACCAAGCAAGGGCATGCGGCGCGGGCGGGAGCTGCGACCTCAGGTGACCCTCGGGTGTCACACGTCACACTTCCTTTCTGCTGTTTGGGGCTGCTCCCACCGCTAGAAGGTGAAGGGAAATTCAGCAGGGAGGTAACTCGGTGGAGTCCGGTTTCGATGAGGGGCAACCTCTTGTGAGGCGTTGGGCGGTGACACGCCGGTTGCGGACGCGCCCGGCGGTAGTGGTGGAGGCTTGTGGAGCCTGCGGTGCCACTGCCCCTCTGGAAGTCCACAACCCCGAATCGACGCACATCATGGCTTCGGTGCCGGTGGAGGGCTCTGCGGCCCATGCGGAATACACCGACAGACTCCTCATACTGTGCGCCAACTGCCATGTCCTCATGCACTCCCCGGTGCGTGTCGAGGAAGTGGGCGAGGAAGCCCTGGCCTCGAACGACCAAGCGCTTGAAACGCTGTCGGGCCAGACACGCGAGCGTCTCCGCCAACAGGTGTTCAGCCCGGTCTGTGTGGCAGGGGTGGAGGCACTTCGACGCTGGTTCAGCGGTGACCAGGAAGCCGTCGTGGAGTTCGGTGCTGTCTGGCTCGGGCTGGGTGCGCAGTACAAAGAGGCAGTTGAGACGGCCCTGATGGGCGATTGGCTGGTCGACGTCGATGTCACGGACACCGATGCGGTGGTCTCTTCGCTGAAACGGGAGGTCTCACGAGCACGAGATGCTCTGAAGCCCTTGTGGGACCGCATGGTCGGTGGCCAGTCCGTTCGTATGCTCGGGGCGGACTGCCTCCGTGGTGACCGTGGAGCGATGGCCGACTCGCTCGTCGAGGATCGCGCCCTCCCGCCGGATCTGCAGGTGATCCATCGCCTGCTTCCCGTGGGCCACGATCCATGTGCCGCAGAGCTCCTTGAGACGCTGAAGCCCGGGGATCGGAGCGTTGCCCTGATGTACGCCCAGGGCGCCGGCACGTGGGCGGAGGTGGGTGCACTCGTCGGGGCGGGTTCTTCCGGCGGGCTGGGGGAGCGAGTGCGCCGCATGCTGAAGTCCAGGGGAGACGAACACGTCCGACGGGCACGCGAAGTCCTTCGGACGTCGGGCACGTGCCAGTGCAGGCACGCGGGATCCGATGCCGATGACTCGGGCGGGAACGTTGGCTGGCGGGGCGAAGGCACCGGTGCAGGCCGCGCAAGGGGGAGGGGCGTATGAGCGAGGTAGAGGTGGCAAGGGGCCAACTCGCGGATGACGCAGCACTGTTGATGGGCTGCGCGATCTACTGCGTGTTCCTCGCGCCGTTCATCGTGCGGCTGGTCTGCCCGATCGGTCTTCACTGCGCGTCGTGGGTCCGCGATCGAAGGGACGGCCGCCGAGGGGGCGAAGGCGTCGTCGCCACCTGGGGGACGCTGCGCAGACTGGACGAGGCCGTGGAGGCGTTCCAGCTTCCCTTTACCTGCAGACAGACGGTCAGGGACCGATTGCTGGAAGGATGGGTGATGGCCGGTACCACGGTGGTCTTCATCGGTGTGCCTATGCTGGTTCCCTTTGCGAGGGCGACCCACGATGTTCAGGCGCTGACGACCTCGGAGCAAGGCGGGGCCGATGGGGCTCTGGCCGTCGCCTTCGTCGTGTTGGTCTTCTTCCTCGGAGCAGTTGGGGGCGCCGCGCGGTTCTTTTCTCCGCGCCTTGAAATCCCTGCGGTTCGGTCGGCGTGCAATGCGCTGATCACCGCCCATGGGGTGCACCGTGGCCGGGCGACCTCGAAACAACTGGACGCTGCGGTCAGCGGTCTGAGCCGGATCCTGGTCCATCGGGCGCAGAAGGACGAACGTCGCTGGCTGCGCGCCGAGATGACGGTGCACGCGAGACGGGTGCGGGAGACGCTGCGCGCAGGCAGCCGGGAACTACTCACCGACGGCACGCCGGCGGCAGCCGCCTTGGCCAGGGAGCTCGGCAAGATTCTGCATGGCCTCTCCGCCACGACGTACGAAATGCTGCTCGACGAAGAGGACCTCGTGCCCCGTCCTGAGCGAGCCGAGCCGCCCAGAAGGCAGGCTGCTCTGCTCATGGGGACGGGAATCGTGGCAGCGGTGGGGCTCGCCTGGGCACTGTCGGTCCTGGGGCTACCCGAAGAAGTGACCGTGGTTGTTGCCCTGCTGGCTCTCGCCGCGCCAGCACACCTCTGGGGTAGCCCAGGGTCGGCCCGAGTCCGTGACCTGCTGCGGCTGGTTCTGGGAGACCCAGGACAAACGCCTGCGGATCCTCCGCCGCCGTCGCAGTCGACTGCACGGGACACCCAGAGCTGAAGGGCCAGGGACTCGGATCAGTGAGCGCCCGGGAGCGGTAGACGAAGCGTCGCAGCGATGGCTTCCGTCTCCCGCTTGGGCTTCGCGGGCGCTGGCTTCGTGGTCGGTCTGTGCGGGAGTGCGGAGTGTGAAGGCGGGGGTGCCGGGCGGCACACTGGGATCTCCCTCAGCACCTGCGGGCCGTGCGCCGCGATCGCGATCGGCAGCAGGGTTGAGAGCGATTGCGAGGAGATTGGACCACGGACGCGCGTGCGCGCAGGAGATCATCGAGCACGTGCACCGGAGATGTCGGACATAGGGTCAGCCGGGCGTCGAGTGCTCCCTCCCACTGCTCGGTCAGATGGAGCATGAGGCGCTTGCGCATGCCTGGGGTGACGTGGGCATAACGCGCCGAGACCGAGCCGTCGATGTGGCCCATGCGTTCGTCCATGAGGACCCACTCGGTGCCGAAGTCCTCCATCACGGTCCGGTGGGTGTGGCGAAGGCCGTGGGGTGTGAGTCCCTGGGCGATCGGGAGCCAGCAGGCGTCGGCCCGCTCGCTGGCTCCGCGCCCTCGCGCCGGGATACCGGGCCACGGCTCGCTAAACAGCGGTACGGGGCGGACCTCCTGCGGGGCTTTCTTCGGGTACCAGCCCGACACCGCGGGGGTGAATAGCCAGGTCGCAAAGCCATTTCTGCGCCAGTGGGCAGCGTTCTGCGACACCGCGCCCCGCACGAACCCCAGGTCCGCGATGGCCTGCTCTACCCTCACCCGCTTGGCTTTGGTGACGCGGTCGGGGTGGTTGAGGACGTTGGACACCGTGCCCGTGGAGACCTCGGCGCGACGTGCGACGTCGACGAGCTTCGCGCCCTGGTGGCCGCCGGTGCGGGCAGCGCCCTGGCCCTGGAAGACGTAGGTCTTGCCATGGCACGGGCAGGGTGACGGCTTCGTACGGGCAACGTGATCGGCAACCAGGGTCGACAGCCAGCCCATCGCGTCGATGGTGCGATAGCCGTCATCCTTGGGCGGACAGCGCACAAGCTCACCGGTGTCGAGTTCGTACAGCTGCCACTCGACGCGGATCGAGCTGGGGCGAGCGAATTCCGCCTCCAAGCCGACGAGTTCGCCCCAGCGCATGCCCGTGTAACCCTTGAGGACCACGGCGACGAACTCATCGTCGCGACCGGACAGTAGGGCGGTCCGCTCTGCGGTCAGCAGGATGCCGAGCGCGTCGGTGATGACCTTCTCCGGGCCGCGACCTCGGAAGCGGCCGGCGCGCTTGCCACGCCCGCGCCGCCTTGCTGCCGGATTGGAGGTGATCAGACCTTCGTCGATCGCGTCTTCGAAGATCAGGTGGAGCGTCGAGCGCCAGGTTTTGACGCTGGAGGCCGCGTAGACGGCCTTCTCCTTCTTCTCCCACAGGTTGACGTCCGCGCGCAGGATGCCGGCGAGCGCCTTGTCCTCGAACTCGGGGAGCAGGTGCTTCTCGATATGACGCCGATAGTTCTGCATGGTCGAGACGGCCAGGTCTTGAGCCTCGTACCAGCGGTTTGCGTAATTGCCGAAGGTCTCCTGGCCAAGTGCCGGGTCACACCAGTCGCTGTGCTGGTGTTCGGTCTCAGTCGGCGGACTCATGGGAGGTGAACAAGGTAGCCGGGTTGGACGCCGTCGAATGTCGTGATGGCTGTTCCGGATGTGACCCAGAGGCTGATGGGTTTCTCCCCTGTCGGGATCTGGAACACCCCGTGCACCGGCCCCTTGCTGCCGGCGTTTATACCGAAGGTCGGCGCGGTCTCACCCTTGCTGTTCCAGTACTGGGCGTAGTCCAAGGCGTAGTCGGCGTCCCTTTGTGACTCGGTGTAGCGGGTATCTACGACGTTCAGGCTCACCTTGTTGCTGGCGTCCCAGGACGCCACGCTCTTGCCCACGTTGACCGCTTCCATGGTCAGGACGCAGAACTGCTTGCCGGGCTCTGGTGTCGGTGTTGCGGTGGGTGAGCCGACCGCATCGGCGGCGTACGCCAGCACAGCGTGGTCCAGCGGCTTGCCGCAGACCACGCTGCGTACGGTGAACTGCCACCGGTGCGGGTCGTTGGTGGTGTCCGAGGCCAGGACGGTGAGGGTGAAAGGCATACCCGGTCGCCTCGTACCGAATACCTCGGCGCCTGGCGGTACGCCTGCCCGCGGACTAGCGCCGGTTGTCGTCGGGCCACCAGTGCCAGCGCTGCCGTCTGCGCCGGGCGAGCGATCAGAGCTGCCTGAACAGGAGGCCATGATCGCAAGGAGGGCAAACGCGGCGGCGGCACGACACAGATCCCGGCGCACGCTCATACCCCCATGCTGATGCGCAGCGACCTGGTCCGCATCCCCGAGCCGGACAGCAACCAGACACGAGTGGTGGCCCACACGGCGAGCAGCCGGTTGCGGCGGATCGGCGCCAGCCTGCTCGGGACATCGCCGACTTCGACGGCGGGCAGCTGCTGCGGGTCGTCGTGTTCACCCAAAGCATCGGCGGCACGGTGAACGTCTCGGTCGGCAAGGGCAGGCAGGTCGATCGGCTCAGGCAGGGACACCTGCGGCTTGCCGCCGGTGAACCGCCGGTCTGGAAGGACGCGCGAGGAGACCGGAGCGTAGCCCTCCGGGCGCCGTTCCGGTTGCGGCCAGCGGGCGGGAAGGTGCGGCTGGCGTCGAAGTTCGAGCGGTACGAACTCGTTACGGGCGCGGGGACGTACGACCTCGCGGTGCCAAGAAGGACGGGGAACTGGTACGGCACGTGTTCGAATGGCGGGGCAGGGCTTCGGTGAGTGGCAGGTAAGTCCCGCGCGGGCCCGGGTTGTTGGGGGCGAGGCAAAGCCTTGGGCGTACGCGACGGTCGGGCGAGTTCAGCGTGTCATTCGAGCCCGGCTTCCGAGAGTCGTGTCGTCGCTGAGGGCACGGTTCCGGTGCCGAAGCATCAACATTGCGGCCGCCTTGTAGGAGGGCGACAATGCTGTTCCGGCCGCTCGGAACACCCGTGGATGTGGCCATGTGCGGCCGCAGTGCGGCCGGACGCCTTTGGACCGGGTAACACGGGGTGTCACGGTGGAACTGGTCGCATGTGCTCTGATCAGGCAGAACAGCACCGGGCGGCACGAGCCGGAACCAGCCGTCACGAACCCCCATGGTCTCGTAATGCGTAGGTCTCGGGTTCGAATCCCGAAGGCGGCTCTATGGTGAACCCCAGGTCAAGCCTTTGACCTGGGGTTTCTTCTTTTCGTCGACCTTGGAATTCGGGCTAAACGGACACGTGCAGTCTGTGCATCGCAATGCGTAGGTCGAAGGTGTGGCCTCTGCGGTGATACCTAGGCTCAGGGTCCCTGAGCTGGGCTTTTGCGGGAACGATGGCGTTGGCTGAGGCACCATCGAGGACCATGTGCGGCCAATGTGCGGCCATGAGTGCAGCGACAGTGCCGGAGCGGCCATCGGGGGCCGAGTTTCTGGGCTCATAGTTGACCGATGCTTTGTTGGTATTCGACAACCACGCCGATGGACTCGAACCCGCCAAGTGGGCACGCAGGTGATCGTCGAGCTGCGTGCGGCAGGCGCTCGGGCCGCTGCAGTCGAACTCACGCCCAGCGTGATCGGTGCGGCAAGGGCTTTTTTGGCCTTCTGGTGCATCGGCGCCCTCCTGCACTGCGAGGCGCAGGTTCGTGTCGGCGTATCGATCGTCGGCCAGGCCCGCTGAAGTGCTGGGCGCAGTCGGGATGCTCCCGCAGGACGGAGGCCACGAGCACGGCAGTTCCGTGGGTCAGGCCGCGCACCAGGGTCTGATCTTGTTCTGCGGGAGCCATTGGTCCCAGGCTCCGTCCCAGACGCACAGGGCACGAGCGGCCCATCCGGTGCTTGCTGCGGGCTTCGCCCACGGCGACGGCACCGTGATGGAGGGGAAGGACACCGAGCGGCTGCTGGGAGGTTCTGGCACACCGGTTGCGAACTCGGCTACCTCGAGTCGGAACGGTTCATCGACGCCCTGATCTCCCTGTCCACGACTGGCCGCGCGGCCGCCCTCGCGGCGCTCTGCCTCCATCTGAGCGCGCCTCAGAGGGCTGTCAGGCCGGCGTTGGTGAGGCGTCGCATCAGCGAGGACTTGCCGCGGTGCTGCTCGCGCAGGGCGTGCAGGCGCCGGACGAACTCCTCGGGGGTACCCGCCCGGTCGTGGACCTCGCGGAGATCCTTCAGCAGGGTGACGGCGTTGTCGTAGGGGCCGGGCTGCTTCTGCCCGATCAGGTGGGCGATGTCCTGCCAGGCTTGCTCGGCGTTCTCGGCCA
>NZ_JAVFVX010000008.1:0-45785 GCF_033441795.1 Streptomyces sp. ADMS
GACCCCCTACGGCCCTGAACGGGCCTCGTCCTCAAACGCCGGACGGGCTGAGGTACCCGGGCCTGGGCTGCAGATGCGATGGGAGCGGGCGGGCGGGAAAGAAGCCTGAGCGGAGCAAGCCCCTCGTCCTCCAACACCCGACGGACTGAGATACCTGAACCTCGGCTGCAGAAGCAGCAGGGGCAGGTGAGCGGGAAGGCACCTTGGCTCAAGGCGCCTTGCCCTCACCGGACGGAGGTGGGGAAGACGCTTCCGATGAAGCCGCCTCGTCCTCCAGCGCCGGATCCGCCGAAGGCGTTACCGTCCACGCCGCGCAGAACAGGACAAGTCTCGACGTGAAGTTGATCCACAGCAGCAGGGCCACGGGGACGCCGAACGCACCGTACATGCTCTTCCCCGCCACGTCCTGCATATAGCTGCTGAGGAGCAGCTTCAGCAGCTCGAAGCCGACCGATCCGATCAGCGCCGCGACGAACAGCCGGCGCCGGGTCGGTTCCACTCCGGGCAGCAGGGTGAGGACGTACAGGAGCAGCAGGAAGTCGCCGAGTACGGCGACGGCGAACGCGGCCAGGCGCAGCAGGACCGCACCCCAGCCGGCCTCGTCGATGCCGAGTGCCCGGGCCGTCCAGCCGACCGCGGCCGAGGCCACGGTGGACGCGGCGATCGTGACGAGGACGGCGCCGCCGAGCCCGACCAGCACCCCGGCGTCCTTGACCTTGCCCAGGACGGGGTTCCCCTCGTCCTCGGGGAGTTCCCACACCTCGCGCAGACACTCCCGCATCGAGCCGACCCAGTTGATGCCGGTGACCAGCAGCACGGCGCCCGCGATCACCCCGATCGCACCGGCGTTCTGGACCAGACCGTCGATGTTCAGCTGCTCGGAGATGCCGGGCACCTGCTCGGCGATCTTGTCCTCCAGCTCGTCCTGCCGTCCGGTGCTGAGCGTCGCGGCGGCGATCGCGGCGGCCACGGTGAGCAGCGGGAACAGGGCCACGAAGCTGACGAAGGTCATCGCCGCCGCGAGCCGCGACCACTTCACCCGGTCGAGACGCTCGTACGACCGCCACACGTGCGTGGCCATCAGGCGGACGACGAGCGGTCCGACGCCTGGGAGCTTCTTCAGCCAGTCCATAGTGAGCATGTACCCCGGAAACGCCGCACGGTGGCGGTTCTACCTGGTCGGAAGAGTGCCGCGCTCCACAGGGGCCGCCTGCGGCGGCACGATCGTCCCGCCGAAGGTGAACTCGCGCAGTTTGCGCCACACCTCGTCGGCCCCCCGCTCGGAGAGCGCGAAGCCGGTGCAGGGCCAGTCGGCCTCGTAGGCGGCGAGTTCCGCGAAGGCGCGGTCCATCGCCTCCTCGGCGATGCTGTGTGCGACCGTCACATGCGGGTGGTACGGGAACTGCAGATCGCGAGCCACCGGCCCGGAGGCGTCACGGACCTGCTTCTGCAGCCAGGTGCAGGCCTCCGCGCCCTCGACGATCCGGACGAACACGACGGGCGACACCGGCCGGAACGTGCCGGTCCCGGAGAGCCGTATCGGAAAGGGCCGGCCCGCGGCGGCCACTTCCACGAGGTGAGCCTCGATGGCGGGCAGCGCCGTCGAGTCGACCTCCGTGGGCGGCAACAGGGTGACATGGGTGGGGATGCCGTGAGCTGCGGCGTCACCGAAACCCGCACGCCACTCCTGGAGCAGGCTGCCGTGAGGCTCCGGAACCGAGATCGACACACCGATCGTTACGGTCCCCACTTCGTCTCCTGTTCGTCGTCTCGGTGTTGCTCGTCCTGGTGTTGCGTACAAGGGGTGTTGCGGGTGTCGCGCATACCGGTCGGCTATCGACTGTACGGCCACGGCGTGCCTGCGGGCAGGCGCAACCGTAGTGATGTGCAGCGCTCTGGTGCCGCGCCGTGCGCGCCGTGCGGTGTTACGGGTGCCGGTACGGATGTGGCTCAGTGCTTGGCGGGCAGGAAACCGACTCGCTCGTACGCCTGGGAGAGCGTCTCCGCGGCGACCGCCCGTGCCTTCTCCGCGCCCTTGGCCAGGATCGAGTCGAGTGTCTCCGGGTCGTCCAGATACTGCTGGGTGCGCTCCCGGAACGGCGTCACGAAGTCGACCACGACCTCGGCGAGGTCCACCTTGAGCGCACCGTAGCCCCTGCCGTCGTAATTCCGCTCAAGTTCGGCGATTTCCGTGCCGGTGAGGGTCGAGTAGATGCCGAGCAGATTACTGATGCCGGGCTTCTCCTGGGGGTCGAAGCGGATCACGGTGTCCGTGTCCGTGACCGCGCTCTTCACCTTCTTGGCGGTGGTCTTCGGCTCGTCGAGGAGGTTGATGAGGCCCTTGGGCGCCGACGCCGACTTGCTCATCTTGATCGACGGGTCCTGAAGGTCGTAGATCTTCGCCGTCTCCTTGAGGATGTACGGCTTCGGGATCGTGAAGGTCTCGCCGAAGCGGCTGTTGAAGCGCTCGGCGAGGTCGCGGGTCAGCTCGATGTGCTGGCGCTGGTCCTCGCCGACCGGCACCTCGTGCGCCTGGTAGAGCAGGATGTCGGCGACCTGGAGGATCGGGTACGTGAACAGCCCGACGCTCGCCCGGTCGGCACCCTGCTTGGCCGACTTGTCCTTGAACTGGGTCATCCGGGACGCCTCGCCGAAGCCGGTGAGGCAGTTCATGATCCAGGCGAGCTGGGCGTGCTCGGGGACATGGCTCTGCACGAACAGCGTGCAGCGGTCCGGGTCGAGCCCGGCGGCAAGCAGCTGGGCGGCGGCGAGCCGGGTGTTGGCGCGCAGGTCCGCGGGGTCCTGCGGAAGCGTGATCGCGTGCAGGTCGACGACCATGTAGAACGCGTCGTGGGACTCCTGGAGGGCCACCCACTGGCGGACGGCGCCGAGGTAGTTGCCGAGGTGGAACGAGCCGGCGGTCGGCTGGATTCCGGAGAGCACGCGGGGACGGTCAGAAGCCATGTTCACCATTCTCTCAGGTGTCGGGGCCCGGTCCGGTACGGGTACGGCCACGGGTCGACCACTGATCGGAAACAGAGCCGGACAAGTGAGACGAGGAACACGGTTCGGACGGCGGCGTACGGGGGGGGTGGGGCGGCGTACGGGTGGGTGTGCGGCCGGAGTGCGCGGGACACACGGGATACCCAGGACGCGTGAACTGGCGTCGGTGACCGGGGCGTTGTCCTTGCCCTCGTCCTTGCCCTTGTCCTTGCCCTCGCTCCGGGGCCGGCCTGAGCGGGAACGGTCTCGGCGGAGGCGTCCGCCACCGAGGACGGCCGTGGGGGTGGGGGTGAGGGTGGCGCTCGGTTCCGGGGGCGTGCCGCTGGTGCGCCGCGCGGCGGGCCGGCGCGAGGCCGGACCGCCGCGGGGGCCGCGACAGGAACTGATCGACTTGTAGTACCGGCAGGTCAGCCGAGGTCGATCTCGGGGTACAGCGGGAAGCCGGCCACCAGGTCGGTGGCGCGGCGGGAGATCTCGTCCGCGATCTTCGGGTCGAGGATGTGCTGGGCCTTGGAGGGGGCGCCCGACTTCGTGGTGCCGGGCTCGGTGGTGGTGAGGACGCGGTCGATGAGGCCGGCGACCTCGTCCATCTCGGCGGTGCCCAGGCCACGGGTGGTCAGCGCGGGCGTGCCGATGCGGATGCCGGAGGTGTACCAGGCGCCGTTCGGGTCGGCCGGGATGGCGTTGCGGTTGGTGACGATGCCCGAGTCCAGGAGCGCGGTCTCGGCCTGGCGGCCGGTGAGACCGTAGGAGGAGGCCACGTCGATCAGGTTGAGGTGGTTGTCGGTACCCCCGGTGACGAGGGTGGCGCCCCGGCTCATCAGCCCCTCGGCGAGTGCGCGGGAGTTGTCGACGATGCGCTGGGCGTAGTCCTGGAAGGCGGGCTGCCGGGCCTCGGCGAGCGCGACCGCCTTGGCGGCCATGACGTGCGGGAGGGGGCCGCCGAGGACCATCGGACAGCCGCGGTCGACCTGCTCCTTGAGGGAGTCGTCGCACAGGACCATGCCGCCGCGCGGGCCACGCAGCGACTTGTGGGTGGTCGTGGTGACGATCTGGGCGTGCGGCACCGGGTCGAAGTCGCCGGTCAGGACCTTGCCGGCGACCAGGCCCGCGAAGTGGGCCATGTCCACCATCAACGTCGCACCGACCTCGTCGGCGATCTCGCGCATGATCCGGAAGTTCACGAGCCGGGGGTAGGCGGAGTAGCCGGCGACGATGATGAGCGGCTTGAACTCGCGGGCGGACGTGCGCAGCGCCTCGTAGTCGATCAGACCCGTCGCCGGGTCCGTCCCGTACGACCGCTGGTCGAACATCTTGCCGGAGATGTTGGGGCGGAAGCCGTGGGTGAGATGGCCGCCGGCGTCCAGGGACATCCCGAGCATGCGCTGGTTGCCGAAGGCCTGGCGCAGCTCGGCCCAGTCGGCGTCGGAGAGGTCGTTGACCTGGCGGGCGCCGGCCTTCTCCAGGAACGGGACCTCGACGCGGTCGGCGAGTACGGACCAGAAGGCGACGAGGTTGGCGTCGATGCCGGAGTGCGGCTGGACGTAGGCGTGCCGGGCGCCGAAGAGCTCACGGGCGTGCTCGGCGGCGAGGGACTCGACGGTGTCGACGTTGCGGCAGCCGGCGTAGAAGCGGCGGCCGACGGTGCCCTCGGCGTACTTGTCGCTGAACCAGTTGCCCATGGCCAGCAGGGTGGCCGGGGAGGCGTAGTTCTCGGAGGCGATCAGCTTGAGCATCTCGCGCTGGTCGTGGACCTCCTGGCCGATGGCGTCGGCGACGCGCGGCTCGACGGCGCGGATCACGGCGAGGGCGCTGCGGAAGGCGGTGGATTCGGTGGAGAGGGGCTCGGCTGACATGGGGACCTCCGGACGTGGCGTTCGGCGTTCACGGCTCGGCCCAGGCGCACGGCACTCACTTGCGGACCCCGACAGCGGGTCCTGGGGCCGCTCCCCGATGGTCGGTCCCATCCCAGCGCGCCAGTCACGGCCCGCCGGTCACCCTACCGGGCGCCGCCGGAGGGAGAGACCTCTCCGTCCATCATGCGAGCGAGGACGGGTGCCGGCGAAGGCGCCGGTGGGCGGGGCGGGGTCGGGGTCGTGCCGGTGTCGATGGTGGTGTCCTCGCGTGACGTGCTCGGGGTGTTGCGGCCGGGCGGGCAGTTGACGGACCGGGGCGTACTGGCGACGGACGACGCCGACGGGCCGACGACGCTCCGGACCAGGCCGTGTCCGACAAAATGATCTCTGTGAAGCTTCGGTGGGCGCAGCTGACCTGGTGAAGCCTGCGTAGATCCCACTCGCCGACGAGATCATCAGGTCCTGCGCGACCCGCATACACACGACCGCTGCTTCCGGGGTGGGACAACGGACACTCCGAGCTGGAACGTGTCAGTGGCGGGGGGCAGGTTGGACTTGAGGTGACGGACGGTCGTTTTCGGGGGAGGCGAGCGGGTCGGGGGCGCCGCCGTGGCGGCGCCGGCGTCGGCTGTACTCGGTGATGGCCTGCCACAGGTCACGTCGGTCGTTGTCGGGCCAGTAGCCGGGAGTGAAGTACAGCTCCGCGTAGGTGGCGTGCCAGGGAAGGAAGTTGGAGGTGCGCTGTTCGTTGCCGGTGCGCCACAGGAGGTCGACGTCCGGCATGTCGGGGTGGGGCAGATGGCGGGCGAAGTCCTCTTCGTCGAGGAGGTGGGGGTCTACTTCGCCTTCCAGGGCTGCTTTGGCGAGTGCTGCGGCGGTCCGGGTGATCTCGTCGCGGCCTCCGTAGTTGATGCACACGGTGAGGGTCAGTCCGGTGCGGGTGCGGGTGCGGTGTTCTTCGCGCCTGAGGGCATGGACGAGGTCCTCAGGCAGTTTGTCGGGACGGCCCGACCAGCGCTGGCGCACGTCCAGATCACGGAGGGCACCTTCGTCGAGTTCGTGTTGGACTGCCCGCAGGATCGACGTGATCTCCTCTGTGCCGCGTTTCCAGTTCTCGGTGGAGAACGTGTAGAGGGTCAGGTGGCGCAGGCCGATTTCCAGGGCGCCGTAAACCATCTCGTACACGGCGCCGGTGCCGGCGTGGTGGCCTTCATGGCGGGGCAGGCCGCGCTGCTCGGCCCAGCGGCCGTTGCCGTCCATGATGACCGCCACGTGGGAGGGCATCTGGTCGGCGGCGATCCGCGGGGGACGGACGCCGTCGGGGTGTGGTGGCGGAAGCCGGAGCCCGGTGTCCTCGGCCGCCGGGCCCGGATCGCTCACGCCCACCGCGGGGGGCCGGGGAGCCGGCACGGTCAGGGGGGTCAGGCTCCAGGCCAGGGCCGAGCGGAGGCGGGCGGGGACCAGCACGCGGGTGCGTGCCGCGACGGAGGGGCGCGGGGGGCGTGTCAGCAGGGTGGGGCCGGCCGCTTCGATGGCGTCGAGTTGGGCGCGCATCAGGTCGGCCGCCGTGTCGAGCACGTTGGCGGCGCCCGGGTGCATTCCCCTCGTCATGGCGGGCCTGGTCACCCGCCTGCGGGCCAGGGTCGTCAGCTCGGCGACCAAGGCCGCCACGGCCGGACTCCAGCGGCCCTGGACGAGATCCGCCTCCGCGCCGGGGAAGCGTTCCAGCGTTTCCTGCGGCAGGAGGAGGAGGCCGTCGGCGAGGTCGGTGCTCAGGTCGGTGAGGATGTCGGTGAGCTGCGTGCCGTCGATGAACTGTTCGTAGTCGGCTTGCCGGTCCAGCCGTAGCGTCATCGGCGCGCCGGCCCGTTCGAGCAGCTGCCGTACTTGATCGACCCAGGGCACTAGTTCCTCGTTGCACCAGGCCCGCCACTCGGCCCAGTCGGTGAAGCGCAGACCGTGTGCTTCGTCCCGCGCCCTGGCCATCGCGCCCTGCAGGCTGGACAGGTCCAGACGCCACCGGCCCGCCGCGTCCACCAAGGCGTACCGGATCGGATCAGTGCTCGTGCCCACCGCCAGATCGTGCTTCAGCGCCCTGGTCCACGCCTCGACGCGGGCCGCACGCTGGGCCGGCTCCACATCTGGTTGGTCCACCAGGTCGTCAAGGACGCTGGCAGCCGCCCACAGGGCCCAGCACGCCGGGCGCAGTATGGCCGGCATCAGCTGAACGAGGGCGTAGATCCCGGGATCATGGTGCTGTGTGGTGCGGCGGCACAGGCGGTACGCCGCCCGTAGATCGGGATCCTCGCCCATCAGTGCACGGGGGGTGGCTCCGCGCCACGCGTGCGTGGCCGTGTCGAGGGGTGCGGAGGTGGGCTGCGGTTTCGTGCGCATCTCGGGACGTGGACCTCAGGGTGCTTCCGTGTCGGATACCGAAGCCGATGGCGCGGCAGCTCGGCGCGGCGCGGGAAGGGAGAAGCCGCCGTTCGGCGGCGCGGGCTCAGTGGGCTGTGCGTTTACGGGCAGGGTGCTGCGGGTGCTGCGGCGGAAGCCCACCAGGGCGATCAGGGCCGCTCCCGCGAACCAGGTGAGCTGGATGGCCAGATGGCGCGGCACCGGGTTGGTGGAGAATCCCGCCGCCGTGCTGGCCTGCACGGCTCCGTAGGAGGGCAGGTAGCGCATGACCGGGTTGTCGGCCCCGGAGCTCGTGACCGGGTTCTGCAACGCGAGGTCGATGATGCTGGTCATCACGATGGCGAACATGCCCTCGACCTCCCGGTGAAGCACCGAGCCGAAGCCGACGCCGAGGGCGCCGTAGGTGAGCCCGGCGCAGAACAGCGCGGCGGCGAGCAGCAGAGGCTGCCGGGGTGTCCACGCCAGGCAGGTGACCGCGGTGGCGTAGGCGGCGACCGCGGCCGAGATCAGAGCCAGGGCGGTGACCTTGGCCAGGACGAGGTGGGCGGCGGGATAGCCGGCCATCGCCAGTCGGCGGTCGAAGCGGACGCCGGAGAAGGTGGCGGCGAACATCATGAAACCGGTGATCAGGGTGACCGCGTTGAGTGCGCCGCTGATCTCGGTGAGTTCGTTGCCGTGGGGCGCAAGCGTCTCCCCGGTGGCGCGCAGCCGCATGTGTGCTGGGGTGTCGGGCATCGCCAGGTAGGCCAGAGTCGTCCACAGGGGGACGAACAGGGTCACGAGGACCATGGCGAACCGGTTGCGGCCGTGCTCGGTCAGCGCGAATCCGGTGGCCAGCGCGAACCGGGTCAGGTGAAACCTCACGCGGTCACTGCCTGGTCCGGGCGGAGGAGCCCGCCGTCCAGACGCCACAACTCGTCCAGGCGCTCGGTGTCGTACGCCAGGTGGGAGACGACCAGGACCGAACGTCCCGCATCACGCAGCCGCGCAGCGAGATCCCAGAATCGCTGGTAGGTGTCCCAGTCGAACCCCTGATACGGCTCGTCCAACAACAGCACCTGGGGATCGTGCATCAGCGCCAGCGTCACGTTCAGCTTCTGCCGCGTCCCACCGCTGAGAATCCCGGCCCGCTCATCGGCGTAACCGGCGAACCCCAGCACGTCCATCACCTGCTCGGCGTACCGCAGATCGGTCAGACGGTAGGCCCTCTGGAAGAACCTCAAGTGCTGCCGGACCGTCAGCGCGTCGTTGAGGACCACGTGCTGCGGGCAGTAGCCGAACCGGCCGCCATGACGGACAGTGCCACGTGAGGGCCGCAACTCGCCGGAAAGAATCCTCAGCAGAGTTGATTTGCCGGCGCCGTTCTCCCCGACGATCCCACACAACGTCCCTGCCCGAAGCCGTATGTCGACGCCCCGCAGGACCACACGCCGACGGTAGGCATGATGCACATCACTGACCTCCACGCCCGCCTCCCCCCTATACCCCCTGGACCAATCACGAACGGATTTCCCAACGATCACGGCGCGGAGAAGATACGGGCCCCACGCCGATAACCCGAAGCCGGCGGGCCGTTGGCGTGTGACCGGGAGTGCACCACCTCGGCCGCCTTGCCGCCGGGACTGAGCGCCCTGCAGATCTGGCGCCTTCCGGGCTGCTGACCGTATGACTGGCCCAGAACGCGACAGAGCACACAAGAAGCTGTCAACACCTCGCTGCCAATATCAGAGTTGGGCGCAGTCAGCTGCCATACCTGGCGGATCGTCCAGTTCGTCCCCCGGCGCCGCCTCCCCTTACGGGCACCGGCGGCGTGCTGATGGGCCCTGTTGATCGTGGAGTCGACCGGCACCGTCCACTCCAACGCTCCGACGGAGTCGTCCCGGACCTGGACCTGCTCAAGCAGGCGAACCCACGTGCCGTCCGCCTCGCAGCGAGCGAGCCGCTCATACACGTCGGCCAGGGCCCACAGCCGTCCGGCAGGTCACGCCACGGGGCACCCGTCCGCAACCGCCTTGACACCCCGTTGAGAAGCCCTGCTAGAGGATGACGTGGGGCAGGAAGCGGGCGTACCCGTCCGTGACCGGGCCGGAGGACTCCCGGATGCCGAGCCCCGCCGACTCGTCCTGCACGACCCATGCACCCAGGACGACGCGGTTGCCGTCGAAGTCGGGCAGGGGCGCCAACTCCTGGTAGCAGCAGGGGTCTTCGACGTCGGGTGGGGCGAGGGCGGTGCCCGGCTCGTGAATCGTCACGCCCGCGCCCTCCCGGCCCAGCAGCGGCTTGGCCACGTAACCGGTGGTGTGTGCCAGTTCCCGTGGGCCGTCCAGGTAGGAGGGGAGGAGGTTCGGGTGGTCCGGGTAGAGCTCCCAGAGGATGGCGAGAAGGGCCTTGTTGCTGAGCAGCATCTTCCAGGCGGGCTCGATCCACAGCGTCGTGCCCGTGCCGCCACCGTTGTCCAGGGTGTCGAGGACGTGGCCGGAGAACTGGTCGGTGGTGAGCCATTCCCAGGGGTAGAGCTTGAAGCAGGCGCGCATGAACCGGAGTTGGTTGTCGACGAAGCGGCCGGAGAGCGGGTCCCAGCCGATCTCCTCCATGGCGAGCCAGTCGGTGTCGAGGCCCGCCTGTTCCGCGGTCTCCTTCAGATACGCGACGGTCATCAGGTCCTCGCCGAGCTCGTCGGCGGCGGAGTGCGCGAAGTGGAGGGGGCTGCCGGGCGGGAGGAGGGCGGCCTGTTTCTGCCAGGCGGCGACCAGGCGTTCGTGGAGGGAGTTCCACTGGTCGGCGCCCGGGAAGCGGTCCTCCATCCAGAACCACTGGGGAGAGGCGGCCTCGACGAGGGAGGTAGGGGTGTCGGCGTTGTATTCGAGGAGCTTCGCGGGCCCCGTGACGCCGTCGTAGCGGAGGTCGAAACGCCCGTAGACGGAGGGGAGTTCGGTCCGACGGTGCCAGGCCTCGGCGACCGCTGCCACGATGCGCGGGTCGGTGATGCCCAGGTCGGCGAAACGGTTCGCGGTGACGATGTGGTCGGCCGCGGCCAGACACATACCGTGGAGTTCCTCGACGACCTCCTCCAGCGACTCCACCTCCGGGAGCGAGAAGACGTAGTACGCGCTCTCGTCCCAGTAGGGGCGCAGGGTGTCGTCGGGGTGGCGGGTGAGCGGGTAGATGAGCCCCTGTTCCTCGACGGTCTGCTGCCAGCCGGGGCGGGGCTCGATCGTGCGGCGCCGCATGGCGGGGCTCAGCCGCCCGAGCTGCTGTCGCCACCGCCGAAGCCGCCGCGGTGGACGCCGGTGCTGTCGCTGCCGGAACTGCCGGAGCCCTTGCCGGACTTGGTGAAGGAACCGCCCTTCACCCAGCCGGACTTCTTCTTGCCGCCGTAGTAGTGGGCGCCGTCGACGGTCGTGACGGTCTTGCAGTTCTTCTCGGCGACGACCTTGTAACCCTTGGCGGCGTTGTAGCTGTCGCGGTCGACGCAGCGCTTGTCGGGGTCGTCCGAGGAGCATGCGGTGAGGGCGGCGGCGAGGAGACCCATGCCGCCGAGTACGACGGTGCCGGAGCGTAGTTGTCTGCGTGCGTCAGCCATGTTCGTGTCTCCCCGTTGGTGTTTCGCCCGGCTTGAAGTGCGCTCAGTTTAAAGATCGTCTAAGGACGTCGTTCACCTGGCCCCCTGCTCCTCCCGCCCGCCTGGAGTCGCTTTGCGCTCTTTGGAATGGTGTGCGCGCTCGCCGCGGCGCTCTGCTTCGGCACGGCAACGTGTTGCGGGCGATGGCCGCGCGAGCGGAGGCCGGTGCCGGGGGTCTTGTTGGGGGTGGGGGGTGGGAGGTAGGAGGGTGGTCCGGGGGGCGGTGTCGGTGGCCGTCCCCGGCGGGGGCCGAGGTGGGGATCTCGGTGGCGGCCCGGGTAGCGGTCCCGGCGGGGGCCGTGCGCGTTGGTCGAACATGTCCGGAATGAGGTCCTCCCGGGAGAACGCGAACGCCGCGGCCCGGCAGTGCAGCGGCCGCTCGCCGATGATCTCGAACGTCGTGCGGCCGAACTCGGCCGCGGGACCGGAGACTTGGGCGACACGCAGCGCCGAGCTCACCTCACGCCCCTCCCCCACCAGAGCGACGAACGTGTCGATACGGGAGGTGTCCGCCGCCGCCTCGCCCATGCCGGCCCCGTACAGCTCGAAGTGGCTGGTGAAGCCGCCGTTCAGTTCGTCGCCCTCCTCCACGAGCACGACGTCGTTGATGAGCCGCCGGCTCACCTCCGACCCCCGCGGCACCCAGGGGGCGTCGACACAGGTCAGCTCCCTCTGCAGCGACTTGAGCAGGGACATGAAATCCCACACCGCAAACACATGATGTTCCATGAACGTCCCCATGTGCGCTCTGGTGTTTGTCCGCTGGTAAATCGGATGGCGGTCACTTCTTTCCGCTCCGGTTCGATCACGGACCGCGCCCGCTCGATTCCTTCGCGGGTCATATCCCAGTCGCACCTGGACACGAAATCTCCCCCCACTCGGCTCGAACGGCGATCGTGCAGCTTTGCCACTCCTCCCGGCAAGCCCTTTCCTGAATTCCGGAAAAGTTACCCCGAAGTATCACCGGAGAGAATGCAGCAAGCCGCCCCAAAAGGCGATAAAAAGTTATCTTCCGGACATCGAGGCGGAGGTTTCGAAAATCTTCGTTGAATATTTGAGCGTGATCGGTTTCGGCTGCGTATACGACGTCGTGACCAGGAATCCCGTCACCACCACGGTGGCGTATCAAGTGATCCCGGGCCGCGAGACCGAGTTCCACTCCTGGGGGTGGGCCGTGCTGCGTGCGACTGCGCGCGAGCCCGGATTTCTGGGGGGTGGTGTGCTTGTCGACGGAGAGGCGGAGTGGCATGTGGTCTACCGCTTCGACAGTGAGAGTTCGGCCCTGGCCTGGGAGAACTCGGCCCTCTGGGCGCAGTGGGTGGCCAAGGCGCAGGGGCTGGCCCGGGAGACCGGGCGCCGGCGTGTCGAGGGCTCCAGGACATGGTTCGGCGCCCAGACGGAGACACCGACGGCCGCCCCCACCCCGCCGCGCCCGCCCGACAAGTGGAAACTCTGGTTCGTGAACATGAGCGCGGTATTTCCACCCGTGCTCATATTCAATCTGACCGTCCTTCCTTATCTGGGCGGCCTCAATTCGCTCATTCGCACTCTGCTGCTGTGCCTGTCCGTGACGGCACTCGTCACCTATATCCTCATGCCGCGCCTTCAGCGTTTCTTCAAGAGGTGGCTGTATCCACCGCTCCAGGCACTCCGTGGACGGCACAAACGGCGAACCGCATGAACGGCTGCATGAACGGCCGCATGAACGATGCAAGGGAGGTGGGCGGGTGAAGACCCTGCTCATCGACAATTACGACTCGTACACGTACAACCTGTTCCAGCTGATCGCCGAGGTCAACGGCGAGGAGCCGACGGTGATCCGTAACGACACACTGACCAGCAGAATTGACAGCCTGCTGGAATTCGCCAAGTTCGACAACGTCGTCGTTTCTCCCGGGCCCGGGCATCCGGCCGCCCCCCGCGACTTCGGGATCAGCGCACGTGTACTCGCCGAGTCCGGGATACCCGTACTCGGCGTCTGCCTCGGTCACCAGGGGATCGCGCTCGGCGAGCGGGGCCGGATCGTGCCCGCCCCCGAGCCCCGTCATGGGCATCTCTCCACGATCCGCCACGACGAGCAGGACCTCTTCAAGGGGCTCCCGCAGAACTTCACCGCCGTCCGCTACCACTCCCTCTCCGTGCGCGAGCCGCTGCCGGACACCCTCCAGGCCACCGCCTGGGCCGAGGACGGCGTCCTGATGGGGCTGCGGCACCGTACGCGGCCCCTGTGGGGAGTGCAGTTCCACCCGGAGTCCGTCCTCACCGAGTACGGCCGCCGCATGCTCATGAACTTCCGCAACCTCACGGCGGAACGCGCCCGCAAGCTCCGTACGAAGAACACCGCCGTCACCCGCACCGCGGCGGCGATGCCCGAGTCCTTCTCCCCACCGCGCACCCCCCTGTCCCCCCGCACGGCCCGCATCCCGGCCCAGCGCCGCTCCTCCCTGCAGCGCCCCACCCACCGTCTCCACACCCGCCGGATCGCCACCGCCGTGGACACGGAGGCCGCGTTCGGCCGGATGTACGCCGGCTCGCCGCGCGCGTTCTGGCTGGACAGTTCGCAGGTCGAGGAGGGCCGGTCGCGGTTCTCGTTCCTCGGGGACGGGTCCGGTCCGCTCGCCGAGTTCGTGCGGTACGACGTCACGAGCGGCGTCTGCGAGATCGAGCGGGACGGACGGCCCCCGCGCAAGGTGAGGGCGAGCGTCTTCGACTATCTGAAACGACAGTTGACGAACCGTCATGTCGACGCCACAGGGCTGCCCTTCGACTTCACCGGCGGATACGTCGGCTACTTCGGGTACGAGACGAAGGCCGACTGCGGCCCCTCGCACCAGGACCCCGAACACCCCGGTCGGTCCGGCCGCCCCAACGTCCATCAGTCCCAAACCCCCGACTCCTGCTGGCTGTTCGCCGACCGGCTGATCGCGGTGGACCACCAGGAGGGCTACACGTACGCGGTCTGTGTCGCCGAGGACACCCCGCAGGCCACGCTGGAGGCCGCCGACTGGCTCGACAGCGCGCTCGCCCAGCTCAGCTTCGTGTCCGGACAGCAGCCGCCGATGCCCGTACCGGCCGCCGAACCGGACCCCGAGGCCGCCGAACCGTGGCTGGTGCGCGACCGGGCCACCTATCTCGCCGACATCGAGGCCTGCCGACGGGAGTTGACGGCCGGCACGAGTTACGAGGTCTGTCTGACCAACGCGGCCCGGATGCCCGCCCCGCCGGACGCGTACGACTTCTACCGGGTCCTGCGCCGCGTCAACCCGGCACCGTACGCGGCCTTCCTGCGGTTCGGGGACCTCGACGTGGCCGGTTCCTCCCCCGAGCGGTTCCTGCGGATCACCCGCGACGGCATGGCCGAGGCCAGACCCATCAAGGGCACCGCCCCGCGGGGCGACGCTCCGGAGGAGGACGACCGCCTCCGGGACTCGCTCGCCGCCGACGCGAAGACGCGCGCCGAGAACCTGATGATCGTCGACCTGCTCCGCAACGACCTCGGCCAGGTCTGCCGCACCGGCACGGTACGCGTCTCCCGGCTGATGGTCGCCGAGACGTACGCCACCGTGCACCAGCTCGTCTCCTACGTCGAGGGACGGCTGCGCGAGGGCACCGACGCGGTGGACTGCGTCCGCGCCTGCTTCCCCGGCGGCTCCATGACCGGCGCGCCCAAGCTCCGCACGATGGAGATCATCGACTCGCTGGAGACCGAGGCCCGGGGCGTGTACTCCGGCGCCCTCGGCTACCTGGGATGCAGCGGCGGCGCGGATCTCAGCATCGTCATCCGCACCGCCGTGATCGCCGACGGTGAGATGCAGCTGGGCGCGGGCGGCGCGATCGTCCTCGCCTCGGACCCGGCCGCGGAGTACGACGAGATGCTGCTGAAGACAGCCGCGCAGATGCGGGCCTACGAGGAGTACCAGCAGCGGTACAAGCAGTCCTCGTCCCTGTCGGCCGCCACCGAGGAGGCCGCCCGATGACGACCCACCCGGCCACGACCGCTCCCCCCGCGCCCGCCCCCGCCGACGCCGACGCCCCCGGCAACCTCGCGGCCCATCTCGCCGCCCTCGCCGAGCGGCGCGGCTGGACCGGCCGGGCCGCCTTCCACCAGAGCCACCAGGGCCACCGGTCCTGGACACACGGCGAGGTACACGAGCTGGCCGCCCGTACGGCGACGGTGCTCGCCCGGCACGGTGTACGCGCCGGCGACCGCGTGCTCCTCGCGCTGCCCGACGGCATCGCCTGGGTGACCGCCTTCCTCGCCACCGCCCGGCTCGGTGCCGTCACCGTCCTGGTCAACCCCGAACTCCCGCCCGCCGAGCACGCGTTCATGACCGAGGACGCCGACGCCGTGCTGTGCGTGACCGGACCCTGGCTGGAGGAGAGCGAGGGCGAGGGACAACAGGGACGCTTCGCGGGGCGGCCCCTCCTCGGCGCCGATCAGCTCGCCGCTCTCGCCCCCACCGCCGAACCGGCCACCACGGCCCACCCGGTGGACGCGCACACGCCCCTCTACGTGCAGTACACCTCCGGAACCACCGGACGCCCCAAGGGGGTTGTGCACTGTCACGGCGACCCGAAGACCTACCACGACCTCATCGGGCGCCGGTTGCTGCGGATCACCGAGGACGACGTCACCCTCTCCGTCTCGAAGCTGTACTTCGCCTACGGCTTCGGCAACGCCTTCGTCTTCCCGCTCTTCTCCGGCTCGTCGGCCGTCCTGGTGGACCGGCGTCCGACCCCGGCCGCCGTCGACGAACTCGTCGCCCGGCACCGGGTGACGCTGCTCTACTCCGTGCCGTCCGCGTACGCCGCCCTGGTCGCCGACCGGGGCAACGGTCACCAGGCCTGCTTCGCCTCCGTACGGGCCGCCGTGTCGGCCGGCGAGGGCATGCCGGCCGGGCTCGGGCAGCAGGTCGGCGAGCTGCTCGGCGCGCCGGTGCTGGAACAGATCGGCTCGACGGAGGCCGGGCACGCCTTCTGCGCCAACGGCTTCGACCACAACCACCCCGGTACGGTCGGCCGTCCCGTCCCCGGTTTCGAGGTCGAGCTGCGTGACCGCGCGGGCGGCCCGTTACCCGGCGCCGACGAGGGCGCCGAGGGTGAACTCTGGGTGCGTGGGCCCACGGTGACGAGTGGCTACCTCAACCGGCCTGAGGAGACGGCCCGTTCACTGGTCGGCGGCTGGCTGGCCACCCGGGACCGGGCGGTCCGTGAACCGGACGGCACCTACCGGCATCTGGGCCGCGCCGACGACATGGAGATGGTCGGCGGCATCACGGTCTCGCCGCTGGAGGTGGAGGCCGTACTGCGCACCCATCCGGCGGTGCGGGAGGTCGCCGTCGCCGCACTCACCGACGAGCGGGGCTTCAGCAGGCTGCGTGCCTTCGTCGTGCCCGTGGGGCCGGCCCGGGCGGGCCTGGAGACCGAACTCATCGAGCTGGCCCGTGCCCGGCTCGCCGCCTTCAAGGCCCCCCGGAACGTCAGCTTCGTCCCGTCTCTGCCCCGCACCTCGACCGGGAAACTCCGCCGCCATCTCGTCCGCCAGGGCGCCTGGTGACCACCGTAGCCACCGCAACCCCCGCCGTACATCCGAAGGGAACGGGCGCATGCCACAGCAGCAGCCCCTGCTCGCCGACCGCGGTTTCTATCTGGGCCCCGTCTTCCGGCGGGCCGCCGACCGCCACGGAGCCGTCCTCGTCACCCTGGACCGGCCGCTCGACGTCAGCCCGGATCTCGGAGTCGACCTCAGCTATTCCCAACTGGCCGCTCTGGTCGAGGAGTTGTCGGCCCGGCTGTGGGCGGCCGGGGTACGGCCCTCGGAGCAGGTGGTGGTCCACAAGACGGACAACGTCGACATCGTGCTGCTGGCCTGTGCCGTCTCCCGTATCGGCGCGGTCCCCGTGCTCCTGTCCTCCGGCCTCGCCGGACCGGTCGTCGGCCAACTGCTGGCCCGTCTGCACCGCCCCTGGCTGCTCACCGACAGCGCCAAACTCACGGGCCCGCTGGCAGAGTTGGACCTCGCTCCGCTCGTCCGCAGGACCCTCTCCGTCGCGGCCGACACCGCCGACGCACCCGGCGCCGAACCCCTGGCGATGTACGCCGGCGCCGAGCCCGCCGCGCCCGTCCGCCTCCATCCCCGTGAACCGGCTCTGATCACCCACAGCTCGGGCACCACCGGCGTCCCCAAACTCGCCGTGCACTGCGCGAACACCATGTGGAACCGTCTCGTACCGCAGCAGGCGATGGGCTGGCCCACGCGTGGGGAGACGGCCGCGCTGCACATGTCCTTCGTGCACTCGCGCTTCTACCATCTCCTCGGCGTTCTCCTGCACTTCGGCAGCCCGCTGCTCCTGATCACCGACCCGTCCCCGGCAGCCGTGGGCCCGCTGCTCGCCCGCCATCGCCCGGGCATCGTCGAGACCCACCCCAACACCTTTGTTCTGTGGGAGGAGTTGGCGGACGCGCCGGGCCAACCACTCGCGCGCGTACGGTCGTACGGGTCGACGTTCGACGCGATCCACCCGCGGACCGTCCGGCGGCTGCTGGGCGCCTCGAAGCGCCGCGGCGCCTGGCTGATCCAGCTGTACGGGCAGAGCGAGACCGGGCCCGTCGCCTTCCAGTGGTTCACCCGGCGCAGTGCCGCGAAGGCGGACGGCCGCCGGGTCGGGATCGGGATACCCGGCTTCACCCGGGTCCGGGTCACGGACGACAGCGGGCGGCCCGCCGCACCGGGAAGGCCGGGCCGTATCGAGGCCCGTACGCGCGGGCGCATCCTCACCTACCTCGGGGCGCGCGAGCAGTATCTGCGCCAGCTCGACGGCGGCGGGTGGTGGCAGATGGGCGACATGGGGTACCGGAGCAGGCTCGGCGCGCTGCATCTCATCGACCGCGAGATCGACCAGATCGACTCCGTGCACAGCAATCTGGAGGTCGAGGACACGCTGATGGACCGGCTGGAGGAGTTGCGCGAGGTGGTCATCGTGGCGGGCGCCGACCGCGAGCCGGTGCCCGTGGTCTGCGTACGGGACGAGATGCCGCTGGACCCGGACCGCTGGCGGCAGGCGACCGCCGGTCTGCCGGCGATGGCCGAGCCCCGGCAGTGGCGGTTCGAGGAACTGCCGATGACGGCGACGTGGAAGGTGAGACGGGTGGAGATCACCCGCATGCTGGCCGAGGGCGCACGCGCATGACCACCCCGGAACAGGTGTCGGAGCAGGTGCTGGTGGTCGGCGCCGGTCCCGTCGGTCTCTCCGCCGCCCTCGGTCTGCGCGCCCGTGGGCTGCCCGTCGTCGTCCTGGAGGCGGACCCCGAAGGCCGTGAACGCCCGGGCAGCCGCGCCCTGTTCGTGCACCGCGAGACCCTGCGTCTGCTGGACGCAATGCGCCCGGGTCTGGCCGCCGAGTTCGCGTCGTACGGACGTACGTGGCACACCCGGCGCACGCTGTACCGAGGCCGCGAGGTGTACTCCCGCACCTTCCCCGCGCCGCCGAACCCGTCGACGGCCACCCCGCCCTTCACCAGCCTGCGCCAGGTGGACACCGAGCGCTTCCTGCGCGCCGCCTGCCGGGACGCGGGCGTCCGGTTCGCGTGGGGCGTACGCGTGACGGGCGTACGGTCCTCGCCGACCGGCGTCACCCTCACCGACTCCGACGGCGGCGTCTGGCACGGCACCCATGTGGTCGCCGCCGACGGCGCCCGCTCGGCGGTCCGGGCGGAGCTGGGGATCACCATGGAGGGCACGCGCTCGGAGGGGTTCCATGTGGTCGTGGACGTCGCCGACCTCCCCGGCGCCGAACTTCCCCTGGAGCGCGTCTTCCACTACGAACACCCGGGCCTGGGCGGCCGCAGCGTGATGCGGGTGCCCTTCACCGGCGGTTTCCAGGTCGACCTCCAGTGCCGCGACGACGACCGCCAGGAGGCGTACGGCACGGAGGAGGCCGTCCGGGAATGGCTGCCGGCGGTGCTGGGAGCCGAGTCGGCGTACGGGGAGCAGATCCTGTGGGTGTCGACGTACCGCTTCCTGCGCAAGGTCGCTGACACGTTCACCGATCCACACCGGCGGGTGCTGCTCGTCGGGGAGGCGGCGCACCTGTTCCCGCCGTTCGGGGCGCGCGGCATGAACAGCGGGATCGCGGACGCGGCGGCAGCGGCGGAGGCGATCGCGGCGGTGGCCAGGACGGGGCTGGTGGGTGCGGTCGCCGAGTTCGCCGAGGTACGCCACGCGGCGGCCGTGTTCAACAGCGCCGCCGCCGGGAACGCGCTGGACCACCTGCGGCCACGGCGCCGGATCGTCCGGGCCAAGCAGCGCGCCGCGGCGGCCCTGGCGCCGGTCCTGCCGTGGTGCGGATCGTGGCTGGAGCACGCGCCGTACGGACCCCGCACCGGGGCACCTGCGGCGGCCGGCCGCAAGTACTGACCGAGGCACCAGGAGAGAGCACTTGATGACGCATCCAGCAACACAAGCAGCGGCGGCGGAAGGGCTGTTGGCGTGGTCGCCGCGCCGGGGCCTGACGGGCCCGGACTCAGGTGGCCGTGTGCCGACGATCGGTGAGCGGCTGGTGGTCGCCGACTCGTGGCTGCTGCGCGACGGCCGGGTACGCGGTCTCGGCCGGCACCGGGAACGCTTCCTGCGCGCCTGTGGTGACTCCGGAGGTCCGTCGCTGCGCCACCTGGTGGACTTCTGGCGGGACGTGACGACCGCGCTGCCGCGTACCGGGGAGTGGTTTCCGCGGGTCGAACTGGGTTCCGAGTCCAGGGAGTTGAGGCTTCTCCTGCGCCACGCACCGCCGCTGGGCGCGGGCGTACGGGTCTGGGCGACAGGCCAGTTGGACCCACGCACCGTCCCCCGCCGCAAGGGCCCCGACCTGGACCTCCTGGCCCGGGTCCGGCAACGGGCGTGCGCCGCGGGTGCGGACGAGGCGGTGCTGGTCGCGCCCTCGGGCGTGGTCCTGGAGGGCGCTACCACCAGCGTCCTGTGGTGGGAGGACGACACCCTGTGTCTGCCCTCCCCGCAACTCCCCGTCCTGGCCGGCGTCACCGTCGCCCTCATCCAGGAACGCGCCCAGCGCGGCGGCATCCGCGTCGCCCAGCGCGAGCGCGCCCTCGCCGACCTGGACGGCCGCGAGGTGTGGCTGGTGAACGCCCTGCACGGAATTCGGCCGGTGACGGAGTGGACGGGCGCGGCAAGACCCCTTTTGCGGGCGGGTCCCGCGCCACGGGCCACAGAATGGCGACCATGGCTGGAGAGCCTCATGGAGCCACTGGAGTAAGCGAACAAACGAACAAGCGAAAGACGCGCCGGGCCGAATTGAATTCGACCCGGTGCGCCCCCTGCTGCCCAAATTCGGCGAATTCAGCCATTCTTCGGGGTGGGCTGATAGGCCCCCGGCGCCATTCGCGTGGCGATGGCGATCCGGTTGTACGCGTTGATGACAGTGGCCGCCCAGATCAGCGCGGCGACCTGCGCCTCGTCGAAGACGCCGGCGGCCTCGGCGTAGACGGCGTCCGGGACCTGCCCGTCGTGCACCAGGGTCACTGCCTCGGTCAACGCCAGTGCGGCGCGCTCCCGTTCGGTGAAAAAGGGGGTCTCCCGCCAGGCGTTCAGGGCGTAGATCCGCTGCTCGGTCTCGCCCTGGGCGCGGGCGTCCTTGGTGTGCATGTCGAGGCAGAACGCACAGCCGTTGAGCTGGGAGGCGCGAATCCGGATCAGTTCCAGGAGTTCGGGTTCGACCTTGGCGTCCCGCGCCGCGGAAACGGCGGCAGCGTGCAGAGCACCCATCGAGGCGGAAACATCGGGGGTGGTTTTCTTGAGGGCGACTCGGGATATGGGCTCACTGATGGTCATGGGATTACTGTATACGCTGAATAGAACTCCGGGACCAGAAATCTGGCGGAAAACGACGGAAACGGAATAGGAGCCGACGTGACAGAGCACAGCGGCACTGCAAACTCCGGTTCGGCGGTCCGGTCCTGGACGATCGTGTACGGCACGTATCGAAACACCCGGCTGGTCATACGCCGTGGTCCCGTCGCTGATGGGAGCGGAGCAGTACGTTCGCGTCCCTCTCCACGCTCCAGTCGAACCCGGCGCGGGCGGTGGCGCGTCGGGAGCCGAGTTCGGCGCACTCCGCGCAGCCGGGGACCGGCACCGGCGGGCGGCGCACCTCGTGGCTCGGACCGTTCACCGGTTCCGCCGGTTGCGTACGGCCTGGTCGTTCACCGCCCGCACCTTGGCGCTCAGCCGCTCGGCGGGAGTCGCGGGGCGTACGTCCGCCGGGGCCGCCTACCGGCGCGCGGCGGTGGAGCAGGCCGGCGAGTCCACGACGGACGAACTTGGACCACCGGCCCCCTTGCTGGCGCGCCTGTACCCGCAGTAGTCGGAACTCGTCCGGGCGGTGGACGTAACCAGGCCCTGTCCTTCAGTCGGCATGTCTGCACGTCGACGGACGGTTCGGGGCCGGAGTCGGAGGGGCGCGGGCCCTCACCGAATTCAGGGGGTCTGAAGTGTGGAATCCTGTGGAATCGCCGCCGCGCAGGCGCCGAGGGGCGGGCAGAACCAGTCCAACGCCGTGGTCAGGAGCTCCAGTTCGTCGTCGCGGCCGTCCGAGTCCGGGCCGTACGCGGCGATCGCGTAGATGTTGCTGTCCGAGGCCACGAAACGCTCGTCGTAGACGTGCCAGGTGCCGACTTCGGGTTCGCCCCGTATCGAGTCGGCCAGATACTCAAGCCGAGATCCGGTGAAGGTGCCGTCGTCGAGGGTTTCCCTGCGGATCTCCGTGAAACCGGGGGCCTTCGGGGTCTCGTCCGAGAGAAACAGGTCGAACGACTCGGCCGGTGACGGCTCCGACACCTGGTACACCTGGATCCGGTGAGTGCGGTCCGGACTGCGGTAGTTGACCACGGAGATGCCGTACGAGGAGTCCGCCGTGGTGCGCGTCCACCCCTCGGGGAACGCGATCCGGAAGCCCTCCCGGTCCTCGTACAACGCGTAGCCGACGGGCGGTTCGGAAACGGCCGCGGAGGGCGAGGCCGTGCCCACGGTGGGCGACTCGGTCACCTCCGTCGGCTCCGACGTCACCGGCGTCGGGGACGTCGTGGATGTCGTCGTTTCGTGGGCCGCGGTCGACCGGTCGTCCTTGTCGTCGTCCCCGGGGCGGACCACGAAGGTCAGCACCAGACTCACGGCGACAGCGACGACGGCGGCCCCGATCAGCACGGACCACATGAGCCGCCGTCTCGGGCCACCGGTGCCGACGGGCTTGGCGGGCTGACCGGCGGGCGGCCAGGACGCGTTCGGCTCCCCGGCGAAAGGACCGCCGCCGTCCGTCGCGGCCTCTCCGACAGCCGTCGCTGGCCAGACGCTCTGCGCAGCGGCCCCCGGCCACCCGACGGACGCGGACCCCTCAGGCGCCTCGGCCGGCCCCGATACGAGCGGCAGCGTCTCCGCAGCGACCGGATCGGCGGTCGGCGGCCCGGAGGCCGGCGCGTCCGCCCCCGCTGCCCCCGGGCCGGTCGGCAGGAAGTTCGGCCGAGGTGGTGGCGGCGGAGTCGTCGGAGCGGCGTTACGGCTCTCGGCGTCCTCCCAGCGCTGTGTCTCCTCGTTCCAGTACCGCGGTCCCCCGCTCATCGTGTCCCCCTCACAGCCCCAGGAGGCCCGCCACGGCCCCGGCCGAGGCGAGCACGCTCAGCAGGGTCTGGGAGTCGGTGAGCAGCTCCCGCAGTCTTTCCCGGCGCGACGGAGCCGCCCGGCCGGTGCGGGTGATCTCCTCCTCCGTCTCCGCCAGGGCCGCGCGCAGTGCGTCCGTCTCCTCGCCGGCGCGCACCCTGCTCAGGTCGGCGCGCAGCTCGCGTACCGCCTTCAGCAGTTCCTCGGCGGCCTCGTCACGCTGGGGAGCCGTGCCGTGGTGGGCGACGGCACGCGCGTGGCTGCCGATGGCGAAGGTGCTGTGCGAGACATCGCCGATACTGACGTTCGGTTCTTCAGTGGCCATCGGTGCCGGATCCTGTCTGCGGCGCGGCGCCGCCGGTCGTGGAGGAGGCGGAGGCGTGACTGCCGACAGCGAAGGTGCTGTTGTCGACCCGGGCGATGTTCGTCACGTCTCCGTTGTTGTTGATGTTGGTGATCTTCTGCATGAACTCACCGGTCTGGTAACCGGATTCGGCCAGCGCGACCCGCACCCCGTTCGCCACCCGGTCCTGCACGTTCTTGAGGTAGCGCAGGACGTCCATCTCCTGGAAGTCGGACCCGAGGGGTACGGAGCCCAGCTCCCGCACGGACAGGCCCGGCCCGTCGGGCAGCGCCCCGGCGTAGCCGCCGGTCAGCAGCCGCCAGACGTACAGCAGGCCCTTGCCGAGCGTGACGAGTGAGCGGGCCACGGAGCCGGGGACCTGGGCGACGGCCCAGGCCGCCTTGCCGAGCGCGTTGTTGTTGAGGTAGCGGTGGGCGGCGCGGTCGGCGTTCTTGAAGTCCTCCCGCACCGGCGTCAGCACGTGCGGGGCCACCTCCAGGGTGAGCATGCGGCCCTGGGTGTGGATACGCACGAACACCGTGACGACCAGCTCCTCCTCCCAGCCGCCGACGCGGATGCGCAGGAAGTGCCGTCTCTTCTCGGCGCCCTCCTCGACCGCACGCGCCCGGTGCTCCTCGAAGGCCTGCGGGTGGTACGGCGCCTCCTCGCGTCGCCCGATCCCCTCGGCGGGCAGGAACACGCACTCGTCGATCTCCAGCCGGCGCAGCCGGTCGCGCCCGAGCTGACCGGCGTACTCGGCGGGCAGCCGCAGCTGTTCGATCAGCGGCCGGATCTTCTCCAGGACGACGCGGTTGCCGAGCGGCTGCTGCTTCTTCATCTCGTCGGGCCGCAGCTCCACGGCGAGGACCCACGTCTGGTAGGCCGCGCCGGCCCCTCGGAACGGCCGTGCCTCGTTGTACATGATCAACGGCGCGTGCTGTTCGAGCCGGATGCGGTCCTTCAGCCGCTGGAACCGCTGTCCCTCGGCCTGCTCGGCCGGGTCCGAGGCGGCGTCCGGGAAGCGCTGCGGTGACAGTTCCGCGGCCAGCGCCCTGGCGAACTGGCCGCGCTGCGCGGCCACGCACAACGCGATCAGGGCCAACATCACGAACGTGGCCCAGGCCTGCCAGAGGCCGATCAGTTCGCTGACACTGTCGCCGGACGGCACCAGTACGTCGGTCGCGCTGGGCGAGTCGGAGAAGCCGTCGCCGTACAGGCCGGAGTCGGACGAACCGTAGGAAGAACTGCTCGCCGACTCGTCGTCCAGGACGCCGAACGCGACGGCCGCCGTAAGGAACAGCAGCACCGCGAACAGGACCCGGCCCCACCAGCGGAGCAGAAAGGCGGGCACCCGCCGGTACAGGGGCGGGTACGCGTCACGGCCCCGGATCCAGGACGCGACGGCGATGTACGCGATGGGGAACAGGAAGAGGGTCAGCAGACCTCCGGTCAGCGCCGCGCCGATCACCCACAGGCCCAGGATCGCCCCGGCCCACATCAGCTCCTGGCGTCTGGCCCGCAGGGCGTGCGCGAGGACACGGGCCGCGTCGAAGCCGAGCGAGGGCGCCACGATCCGCTGTTCGTTGAGGTGCAGTTCCTCGATGACCCGGTCGCGGTATCCGGAGTCCAGGTAGGTACCCGCGCACAGCAGCCGGGTGGCCTCACTGGCGTGCGGCGGTGCGGGCGGGGCGCCTGGTGTCGGCTGTGGTTGCTGCGGCACGTACGCGGTACTCACGCGACTCCCCCGATGCGTGTAACGACCCTTACCAGAGGGCCAGTTGACAGCCCATCAGTATAGAGGGACGGACTGATCCGGGGACAGCGGATTGTCAGGGCCGACGGCCGTGCTCACGGAGGCGGAGCCGGACGCACCCGGGCCCCGTCCGGCCGAAGCGGAACGGGGCCCGGAGCGGAACGGCTGTGACTAGATGAGGCCGAGCGCGCGGACCGCCTCGCGCTCCTCCGCCAGCTCCTGCACCGAAGCGTCGATGCGGGCGCGGGAGAAGTCGTTGATGTCCAGGCCCTGGACGATCTCGTACACGCCGTCCTTCGTGGTGACCGGGAAGGAGGAGATGAGGCCCTCCGGGACGCCGTACGAGCCGTCGGACGGGATGCCCATGGAGGCCCAGTCGCCGTCCGCCGTGCCGTTGACCCACGTGTACACGTGGTCGATGGCGGCGTTGGCGGCGGAGGCCGCCGAGGACGCGCCACGGGCCTCGATGATCGCGGCGCCGCGCTTGGCGACGGTCGGGATGAAGTCGTCCGCGAGCCACTTCTCGTCGCTCACCACCTCGGCGGCGTTCTTGCCGCCGACCGTGGCGTGGAAGATGTCGGGGTACTGGGTGGCCGAGTGGTTGCCCCAGATCGTCAGGCGCTTGATGTCGGCGACCGTGGAGCCCGTCTTCTTCGCCAGCTGCGTCAGCGCGCGGTTGTGGTCCAGTCGGGTCATCGCGGTGAAGCGCTCGGCCGGTACGTCCGGAGCGGCGGCCTGGGCGATCAGCGCGTTGGTGTTGGCCGGGTTGCCGACGACCAGGACCTTGATGTCGTCCGCGGCGTTGTCGTTGATGGCCTTGCCCTGGGGCTTGAAGATGCCGCCGTTGGCCTCCAGGAGGTCACCGCGCTCCATGCCCTTGGTACGCGGGCGGGCGCCGACCAGCAGGCCGACGTTCGCGCCGTCGAAGGCCACGTTCGGGTCGTCCGTGATGTCGATGCCCTGGAGCAGCGGGAAGGCGCAGTCGTCCAGCTCCATCGCGGTGCCCTCGGCGGCCTTGAGCGCGGGGGTGATCTCCAGGAGGCGGAGCCTGACCGGCACGTCCGCGCCGAGCAACTGGCCGGAGGCGATGCGGAAGAGCAGGGCGTAACCGATCTGGCCGGCCGCGCCGGTGACGGTGACGTTCACGGGAGTGCGGGTCATGGCGTTCTCCGTATGACAGCTGGCGGTGGGGCGTCGCTGCCCCGGTTCGGATGATCGATCTCTTGGCGTCAAGAGAGATCCAGCCGTCAGGCTATCGCGCATCCGGGATCCCGGGCGTCCGGGTCCGTGTGGCCCACCCCACAGAGCCGTACTCCGGGCCGTCACGAGCGGCGGCCGCCCGTCCGGGAGAGGAGTGACGAGCGGCCGCCGAGCGGGGACCGACCACGCGGAATCCCATGGGGCACTTCATCGCCTGCCCAGAAGCGGGCCGGGCGTTCCCCTCGTACGAAAATGCCGCGATTCCGTACGAGGGGAAGCGCCGTGGCCCTGCGTCCTACTGCGTGCAGCCCTTCTCGCCGGTCGCCTGGAGCGTGACGCACGCCGTCGCATCGCCCGCGTCCTTGACGGCCACCATCGGCGTGTACGCGTCGGTGTCCGTGTCGACCGCCCCGGTCTGCTTCGCCCCGCCGGAGGCGGAGACGTCGACCTGGTCACCCGGGACCGCCTGGGTGATGCGGGCCCACGCCGCCTGGCAGGTCTTGCTGTAGCGGACCTCGACGAGCGTGGTGCCGACGGTGACGCTGTTGGCGGTCTGCGCCAACTCGCCGCCGCAACCCATGTTCTCCGGGTCCTGGCCGGTGCACGCGTCGCCGCTGCACTCCACACCGACCGGCAGGTCGGGGTCGGTGCCGGCCGAGGTGGCCGGGGACACGCTCGGCCTGGCCTCCGGCGTGTCATCGCCCCGGTTGGTGAAGATCAGGGCCGCCGCGACCACGACCGACGCCCCCACCACACCCGCGAGGAACATCGTGAGCCGCCGCTTGCGCCGCGAACCGCCGATACCGCCCGGCCGGGCGTCCTCCGGCGGACCGCCGGGCGCCGACACGGGCGTACCGGGAGTCCAGGCCGCCGCGCCCGGATGTCCGGGCCCCCTCGATGCCCCGGAAGGTCCGGCCGGGTCCGAGGGCAGGGCGCCGCGCCCCCCGGCGCCGCCCCTCGCCGCCGGGCCCTGATATCCGGCCATGCCCCAAGAATTTCCCTCGGCCGATACGGAACTCGCCGAACTCGCGGAACTCACCGAGGCGCCGGAACCACCGCCCCGGACCGCCCCCGCCCGTACGTCGCCCGCCGCGTCCCGGGTCTCCGGGGCCGTCGGCTGCGGCGGCACGGTCGGTGAGACGCCCGCGGGTCCCGCGATTCCCGGAGTCACCGTCGCGCTCCGGGCGGCCCGCCCGTTCTTGCCGCTCCCGTTCCTCGTTTCGGCGGCAGGCGCCCCGAACTCCCCCAGCGCGGCGCGCGCCTGGGAGATCCGGATCGCCTCCATGGTCATGTCGTGCCGCATCTCCGAACGGCTCCAGGCGCGCTCGGCCAGCTCCCACATCGTCGTCAGATGGACGGGATTGGTGTTGGTGACCTCGGCCAGGGCGACGATCGCGCCCTTGGGCGCGAGGAGCCGGCCGTTGAGATAACGCTCCCAGGACGTCTTGCTGTAGCCCGTGCGGTCGGCCACCGCCGCGATGTTCAGGCCGCTGCGGTCCACGAGCCTGCGCAGCTGGCTCGCGAACTCCTTGACCTGCGGATCGAGTTCATCCGGCAAGGCCCTCCAACGAGGCATTGCTACCCCCCTCATTCCCCCCGGTCGTGCTGGCTTTTCTCCCGTGCGTACTGCCGTGGATCCCTTGGCCGAGTCCCGTCCTGGCTACCCACACGGATGCGCCCGTTCAGGATCTCGGTTCCCGGGGTGGGGGCGCACGGGAACATTGTCCTGCCTGGAGGTGCACCGTTGCACGCTCCCGGCTTGCGGTCCAGTGTTCCACCGACAGCCCTCCCGGCCGGCCGAACGCCTGGATGGTGCACGGGACGCCCCGGACCGTCCCGATTGCTCACATTAACCCCAGTGCGTTGCGCCCTGGTTGCAAATCCTCGAACTTATCGACACATCGCCACACAGAAACCACAAGAAAGGTCACACCGGACACGTGGATGTCACATTCTCTCAACGGCATCAACCAAAAACGACAGCGCCGACCACCGTGAGAAACACGAGCACCACCACGAGGAGTACGGCCACGAGCAGCACCCGCCGTGACGGGTCCCCGGCAGCCTCAAGATCCCTGGCGGACTCGGACTCCAGCCACCACGGAAGAGTGGGCACCTCCTCCTCGTACACCCCGCTGCCCACCCCGTCCTGCTGCGGCGGGTCCGGCACCGGGGCCGGTGGCCGGGGCCAGGCCCGAACCGCCAGCTCCCAGCGGACGCCGAAGCGTTCGGCGTCCGTCGAGGTCAGGCCCGCGACCCGGCACAGGGCGGCTATCGCCTGCCGGGGCGGCGGCTGGGTCGCGTTGAGGTACCGCTGCCAGGAGGACTTGCTGTACGCGGTGCGCGCGCCGAGTGCGGCCAGGCTGAGCCCGGTGCGGTCCTTGAGGAGCCGCACCTGCTCCACGAAGTGCCGCACCTCCGGCGGCAGATCGTCCGGCAGCGGCTGCCAGGCGCTCATCGCGCGTCCTCCTCGACGTCTTCGGCCGGTCCGAGGCGTTTGACGACGTCAGACGGCGGATCGGTTCCCACCGGGACAAAGTCCGGCCCGTATCCCGGAGCCCCCGCCCTGTTCGCCTGCCCCGGCCCTACTCACCGCCGCTGCGGATCGTGTATTGCAGCGTGTCGTCCAGGAACGGGATCTCCAGCCACGGCTTCGGCTGCGCCATCATCGACAGCAGCACGATGGCCGTGCCCAGCACCGTGTACGTGACCATGTCCGTGAACCGGGACCGGACGGCGAGCATGCCGACGTCGGGCACCACCCAGCGCAGCACCGCACCGGCCAGCAGCGCGGCCCCGATCAGCAGCGTCCCGTACCGGAACACGTCGAGCGCGGTCAGCAGCAGTCCGAGCCCGACCGCGCCCAGCACAACAAGGATCGGCCACTGCCGAGCGGGCGCCGGCGCGTCCCCGGAAGCCGCCCGGCCGCCTCCCTCGGGTCGCGCGGTGTCCCGCGTGAAGAGGGGGAAACGACGCGTCGTACGCCGGGGGCGCCCCTGGGCGTCCGGCGCGCTGACGGGATCCACGGCCGTGGGCTCGGGCACCTCGCCGGACTCGGTCCCGGGCTCGGGCTCCGCCCGCCTGTCCTCCGCGTCAGACGACACTGCGCTCCGCCGCCTCGACCACGTTGACGAGCAGCTGGGCGCGGGTCATCGGGCCGACTCCGCCGGGGTTCGGGGAGATCCAGGCGGCGACCTCGGCGACGCCCGGGTGGACGTCGCCCACGATCCTGCCCTCGGCGTTGCGCGAGACACCGACGTCGAGGACGGCGGCGCCCGGCTTCACGTCCTCGGGGCGGACCAGATGGGCGGAGCCCGCTGCGGCGACGATGATGTCGGCGCGGCGGAGGTGGGCGGCCAGATCACGCGTACCCGTGTGGCACTGCGTCACCGTCGCGTTCTCGCTGCGCCGGGTGAGCAGCAGCGGCATCGGGCGGCCGATGGTGACACCGCGGCCGACGACCACGACCTCCGCGCCCTTGATCTCCACGCCATGGCGGCGGAGGAGGGTGAGGATGCCGTTGGGAGTGCAGGGGAGGGGGGCCGGCTCGTTCAGGACGAGGCGGCCGAGGTTCATCGGGTGGAGGCCGTCGGCGTCCTTGTCGGGGTCCATCAGTTCGAGGATGCGGTTCTCGTCGATGCCCTTGGGGAGGGGCAGCTGGACGATGTAACCGGTGCAGGCGGGGTCCTCGTTCAGCTCGCGGACCGCCGCCTCGATCTCCTCCTGCATGGCCGTGGCGGGCAGTTCGCGCTGGATGGAGGCGATGCCGACCTGCGCGCAGTCGCGGTGCTTGCCGGCGACGTACTTCTGGCTGCCGGGGTCGTCCCCGACGAGAATCGTGCCGAGGCCGGGTGTGAGGCCCTTCTCCTTCAGCGCCGCCACGCGGGCGGTCAGATCGGATTTGATCGCGGCTGCGGTGGCCTTGCCATCGAGAATCTGGGCGGTCATGCCCCCATACTCGCGGATGACCGCCTCCGGGTTCCAATCCGGGTGCCCCACCGACATATGTGCATGATCGCGGATGTTGCACTTGCACAACACCTGCAGGATGCGTCTGGACAAGGGCGAGCGGCCTGGAGAACGATGAGTCGCACAGTGCCGCGGGCAGGGCCGGGGGGCGAACCGCATCTGTAACACCCACCTCCGTTCGGTGCCTCGCGTCGTCCCCGCACCTGACGCATACACGGAGGAAAACCCGCCATGAGTTTCGGCGACCCGAACAACCCCTACGGCCCGCCCCAGCAGCCGGCGCCCGGCTACGGTTACCCCCAGCAGCAGCCCCAGCAGCCCGGCTACGGCTACCCGGCGGCCCCGCCGCTCGGCCAGCAGGGATACGGCCAGCCGGGCTACGGCGGCTACCCGGGCGGCCCGCTCACGATGCCGGGCAATGTGAAGGCCGCCCGCGTGATGCTCTTCGTCATCGCCGGCCTCCAGGTGATCGGCGCGATCCTCATCGCGCTGTCCGCCGTCGCGATCAGCGCCGCGAAGAACGACGAGGAGCTGGCGAACAACGTCGACTTCCAGCAGCTCGCCGACTACTCGTCCGGCGCCCTGTGGGCCATGACCCTGGTGGTCCTCGCCTGGGGCGTCTTCGCGATCTTCCTGGGCGCGAAGTTCGGCAGCGGCGGCAACGGCATCCGGATCACCACGATGGTGTTCGCGATCATCACCGCCGTCCTCGGCATCTACCCGTTCATCGTCATCGGCCTGGTGCACACCGTGCTCGCGGTGCTCGTCGCGGTGTTCGTGGGCAAGTCCGAGGGCGCCGCCTGGTTCAACCGGTCGAAGTACCCGGCGGCCCACTAGCAGGCAGCGGCAGGCGTCGGCAGACAGCTGTCGTCGGCCAGTTCACGCCATTCACCCTCAAGGGCCGTGTCACCCCGCGCAAGGGGAGACACGGCCCTGGTGCGTCGCCCTACTCTGACTTCGGTAGCTGCGAGGCCTGGGGAGACGCACCTTGTACAGCATCATCGTGGTACCTCCGCCGACCACGGAGGACGAGCGACGAGACACCCGCTTCCGGCTCGCGCCCGGCGAACGGCTCACGTTCGGCCGGTCCGCGACCGACAACGACCTGGAGATCCCGCACGAGGGTGTCTCCCGCGCCGCCGGTGAGATCACCGCGCAGGGCGCCTTCTGGATACTCAGCAACCACAGCGGGTCCCAGACGTACGTCGTGGAGAACCCGGAGGGCGCGGGCGAGCACATCAAGGTGGGCCCGGGGCGCCTGGACGCGCCGGTCCCCTTCGAGTTCTCCCGGATCGTGCTTCCGGCGGCCGGTGACCTGCTGCCGATCGAGGTGTGGGCACCGCGCCACGACTACCGCGACCCGTCCGGCGGTCCGACCGGCGCGACGACGGCCCCCGCCTTCTCCGTCGACCGCACGAAGCGCTACTTCGCGGTCCTCGCCGCCCTCTGCGAGCCCCGCCTGCGCGGCGCCCCGCACGCGCCGCCGCCGACCGTCGACCAGGTCGTCGACCGGCTGCGCCCCAGCTGGCCCGCCGCGTCCCGCACTTCGGTGCAGTGGAACATCGACTACCTGGCCGTCAAGCTGCGCCTCAAGCCCGGCCCCGACGAGGCGGACACGGGCCCGCGCCTCAACGGCAAGAAGGAGTCCCTGGTATCGCTGGCGCTCCGCTTCGACCTCGTACGAGAGGACGACCTGACCGTGCTCACCAGAGCGCCGGGCCCGGTGGAGCGGTGATGCCGGAGGCGTACGCGGTGACGGTGCCCAAGGGGTACCGGGTGGGTGCCTGGGAGGTGCGGGAGCCGATCGCGACCGGGGCGTTCGGCAGCGTGTACGAGGCCCGGCGCATCGGCGCGGGACAGGACGAACAGGGCGAGATCCTCAGCGGTGGCGTGCGCGGGGACCTTCCCCGCACCGCCGCCCTCAAGTTCCTGCCCACGGGCACCGGCACCCCCCGTCACCTCGCCCACCTGCGCGAACTGGCCGACCGCGAGCTGAAGTTGCACCGCAGGCTGAAGCGCCCCCGGCTGATCCGCATGTACGAGACGCTGACCGTGGACGACCCCGCCCACCCGGACCTGGACGGCGCCGTGGTCCTCGTACTGGAGAGGGCGGAGGAGTCCCTGGCGTCCCTCCTGGGCCGCGCCCCGAGCCCGCCACCGCCCCGGGGGCCGGCCCTCCTCGCGCAGATCTGCGAGGGGCTGGTCCAGCTGCACCGGGCGGGATGGGTGCACGGGGACCTGAAACCGGCCAACGTGCTGCTGATGAAGGACGGTTCGGTGCGGCTGGCCGACTTCAACATGGCCGCGGAGCTGGAGGGCACGCACGCGTACACGCCCGCCTTCTCCACCCCCGACTACACGCCCCCGGAACTCCTGTGGGCGGAGATCGGCGAACGGGGCCGCCGCATCCGTCCGTCGGCCGACGTCTGGGCCTTCGGTGTGATGGCCCACCTGGTCCTCACCGGGGCCTTCCCGCTGCCCGGCGGCACCCCGACGACGCGCCGCGACGCGGCGGCCGCCTACGCCCGGGGCACCGACGAAATCCGTCTCTCCCCCGGACTCCCGGACGCCTGGCGGGAGATCGTGCGGGACTGTCTGACCCGTACGCACGAGGAACGGATCGACGGCGAGGCGCTGTTGCGGAGGGTGGAGGCGGCGGCGGGGACGGGGACAGGTGCCGGACTCCTGGCCCGCTTCCCGTCCCGGCTCCTCCCCCGTTCCCTGCGCCGCGGACACGGCCGCACACCGCTGATCGCGAGCGCGGCGACCGCCGTGGTAGCCGTCGCCGCGCTCGGCTACCTGCTCACCCCGTGGGCGGACGACGACCGGGCCGGCAACGCCAGGGCCACCGGCGGGACGACCGCGGTGGCGGCCGCCTCGCACGGCGCCACGGATCTCCGTACCGACAAGGGCGTACCGCCCGCCTACCGGCTGCTGATCGTCGAGACGGCGCACGACTGCGACCAACCCGGTGTCACCCCGTCCCTCATCGCGGCCATGCTGAAGGCCGAGAGCAACTTCGACCCGGACCTCGCGGACCCGGCCAAGGACGAGTACGGCATCGCCCGTTGGACGCCGAGCGTGCTGCGCTGGTGGATGCACGAGGACGGCACCCCCGGTGAGACCGTCCCCGAGCCGCCCTTCCCGCCCGCCGAGTCCATCCCGGCCATGGGCCGCTACCTGTGCTGGATCGCGCCCCGGCTGGACCCGAAGCTGCCGGGCGACCGCAGGGTACTGATCTCGGCGGCCTACCGGACGTCGTACCAGGTGGTGAACGAGGCGGCCGGTGTTCCCCCGGAGCTCCGGCCCTACGCCGAGCGCGTCGCCCGCTACCTCAAGGAGTACACGCCTCCGGGGAGAAAGTGACCCTGAGAGTTCCGAGGTACCCCTCCCCTCCCTATCCGTACGAGGGTGGGGACGTCCACCTACGGGGGTGGGTGAAGGTCTCACGAAGGGACACACACCATGAAGAAGGCAGTCTCGTTCAAGCGGGTGACCGCCGCGGCCGCCGCGCTCGCCGCGGTTGGACTGCTGTCGGCCGGCGCCGGCACCGCCGCCGCTGACCCGTCATCCGGCTCCTCCACCAGCACCGCCCGTCAGGCGGCGGACGCGAGCTGGCACGCCTACGGCTCGACGGGCTTCTCTGGTCTGGAAAGGTGGTTCTCCGGATCCACCGGGTCGTGCACCTACGTCGGCGACAACTGGAACGACAAGGTCCGGTCCGCCCGCACCGAGAACACCGCGGTCAGGGTGGAGCTGTGGGAACACGCCGACTGCACCGGGTGGTCGATCACCATCGACGACACCGGCTACGGCAACATCGGCCCGTGGGTCAGCGCCTACCGCGTCACCACCTAGGACGACCGTGGCCTCCGGCCCCCTCGGGGGAGGACCGGAGGCCACGCGCAGTTCGGCCGGACTCAGTGGAAGAAGTGCCGCGTCCCCGTGAAGTACATCGTGACGCCCGCCTTCTTCGCCGCCTCCACGACCAGCTCGTCCCGCATCGAACCGCCGGGCTGCACCACGGCCCTGACGCCGGCGGCCGTCAGGATCTCCAGCCCGTCGGGGAACGGGAAGAACGCGTCCGAGGCCGCGTACGCGCCGCGCGCCCGCTCCTCCCCCGCCCGCTCGACCGCGAGCTTCGCCGAGTCGACGCGGTTGACCTGGCCCATGCCGACGCCGACGGAGGCGCCGTCCTTGGCGAGGAGGATGGCGTTGGACTTGACGGCCCGGCACGCCTTCCAGGCGAAGGCGAGTTCCGCGAGCTCGGACGCGGACAGCGCCTCGCCCGTCGCCAGGGTCCAGTTGGCCGGATCGTCGCCGTCCGCCTGGAGACGGTCCGTCACCTGGAGGAGCGCGCCGCCGTCGATGGGCTTGACCTCGGCGGGGTGGGAGGGCGCGGCCGGGGCCTTCAGGACGCGGATGTTCTTCTTCGTGGCGAGGGCTTCGAGGGCGCCGTCCTCGTAGCCGGGCGCGACGATGACCTCGGTGAAGATCTCGGCGACCTGCTCGGCCAGCTCCTTGGAGACCGGACGGTTGACCGCGATCACACCGCCGAAGGCCGACAGCGGGTCACACGCGTGTGCCTTGCGGTGCGCCTCGGCGACGTCCGCGCCGATCGCGATGCCGCAGGGGTTGGCGTGCTTGATGATCGCGACACAGGGCTCGGAGTGGTCGTACGCGGCACGGCGCGCGGCGTCCGTGTCCGTGTAGTTGTTGTACGACATCTCCTTGCCGTGCAGCTGCTCGGCCCTGGCGAGACCGTCACCGCCCGCGGCGGAGCCGCTGATAGATGCAGTGTCGACGTACAGGGCGGCGGGCTGGTGCGGGTTCTCGCCGTAGCGGAGGGTGTTCTCGCGCTCCCAGGTGGCGCCGAGGAAGTCCGGGAACTGCGACTCGTCCACGGGGGCGTAGGAAGAGGCGAACCAGGAGGCCACGGCCACGTCGTACGCGGCCGTGTGCTGGAAGGCCTCCGCCGCGAGGCGCTTGCGGGTGACGAGGTCGAAGCCGCCGGTCTGCACGGCGCTCAGCACGTCGGCGTACCGCGCCGGGCTGGTGACCACGGCCACCGACGGGTGGTTCTTGGCGGCCGCGCGCACCATCGACGGGCCGCCGATGTCGATCTGCTCCACGCACTCGTCGGGCGAGGCGCCGGAGGCGACCGTCTCACGGAAGGGGTAGAGGTTGACGACGACCAGGTCGAAGGGCTCGACACCCAGTTCGGCGAGCTGGCTGCGGTGGTCCTCCAGGCGCAGGTCGGCGAGGATGCCCGCGTGCACCCTGGGGTGCAGGGTCTTGACCCGGCCGTCCAGGCACTCGGGGAAGCCGGTGAGCTCCTCGACCTTGGTGACGGGGACACCGGCGGCGGCGATGCGCCCGGCCGTCGACCCGGTCGAGACCAGCTCCACGCCCGCCTCGTGCAGGCCACGGGCCAGCTCTTCCAGGCCGGTCTTGTCGTAGACGCTGACGAGCGCCCGTCGGATGACCCGCTTGTTGCTCTCGGCCGTGACAGTGATGTCGGCGGTCACTGGATAACTACCTTTCGTCCCTCAATGCGATAGCCGTTGCGGGCGAGCCGCCCCACGACATCGACGAGCAGCCTTCGCTCGACTTCCTTGATGCGCTCGTGCAGAGCGCTCTCGTCGTCCTCGTCCCGGATCTCCACCACGCCCTGAGCGATGATCGGTCCGGTGTCGACGCCGTCGTCGACGAAGTGGACGGTGCAGCCGGTGACCCGGGCGCCGTACGCGAGCGCGTCGCGAACGCCGTGGGCTCCGGGAAAACTGGGCAGCAGGGCGGGATGCGTGTTGACGAACCGCCCGCCGAACAGGGCCAGGAACTCCTTGCCCACGATCTTCATGAACCCGGCGGAGACGACCAGATCGGGTTCGTGGGCGGCCACCGCACCGGCGAGCGCCGCGTCCCACTCCGCCCGGGTGCCGTGGTCCTTCACCCGGCACACGAAGGTGGGCAGCCCGGCCCGTTCCGCGCGCGCGAGCCCCTCGATGCCGTCACGGTCGGCCCCGACGGCGACGATCTCGGCCCCGTAGGCCTCGGCGCCGGTGGCCGCGATGGTGTCGAGGAGCGCCTGAAGATTGGTACCGGATCCGGAGACCAACACGACAAGGCGCTTGGCGGCCTGGGACTCGGCCACGGCGGGGCCCTTTCTCGGGGGAGCGTTTGTACGGTCGTACGAATGCTTCGCGCCCCGGGATACGGGGAAGTCTACGAAGCGGCCGACCGCCAGCAACGATACCGGCACACCGGACAGCCCCCACGGGACGGGGGCGTGGCCGGAAGGTAGCGTCTGGGAGGAGCCCGTCCGGGAACGCCGTCGTCGTACGGCGCGTTCACGGGGTGACGGCTCACGCCGGAACAGCCGTAATCGACAGCCACGGACCACCAGCCGTGATCAACAAGGGGAAGACGCTCACTTGATGTCCGACCGCAGCCTGCGACTCCTCACGCTCACCCCGCAGTCGGTGCTGCTGCGGGAGAGCCCCGCGTCGCCGCCCGACGCGACCTCGGGCAAGAAGAACGGCGACGGGCAGGAGAGTGCGGCCCAGGACGACAACCCGTTCGCCCCGCCGCCGGAGGGCACACCGGACAAGCCCTGGCAGCCCCGGCGCCCGGCTGACGACGACTCGTCCGACGACGGCGGCCGCTCCCCCTGGGGCAGCCAGTGGAGCGACCGGCAGCCCGGCCGCACTCCGGGCGTCTTCGGCGATCGCTCCGGCAGGTCCGGCGGACAGGGCGGCCCCGGGGGACCGGGCGACGGACCGGGCACCAACCCGCGCTGGGACCCGACGGACCCGGCCCAGCGCCATGCGCGGTACGCACTGCTGTGCGGCATGTGGGCCTTCTTCTTCGCCCTCTTCAGCTGGCCGTACGTCGCGCTGCTGCTCGGCGCGCTCGCCCTGCACTGGGGCATCAGCGCCCTGCGCGCCAAGCCCCGCACCCCGAACCCGGACACCCCGGCACCCTCGCAGGGCACGGGGGGCGGAAGTCGGCCGCAGACGACGTCCGCGATCAGCGGCCTGGTCACGGCATCCCTGGCGCTGGCCATGGTCGCCGCGACGTTCAGTCTCCAGTTCGTCTACCGCGACTACTACACATGCACGAACGACGCGCTCACGACCACCGCGAAGAAGGACTGCAACAACCTGCTCCCCGAGGAACTCCGGGGTGTGTTCGGCACGAACAACTAGACCCGGTCACGGCTCCGGCTCCGGTCGCGGTTCTTCGGGCTCCGGTGGCCGCGTGGCCGACGCCTCCTTGAGCGCCGCCCAGCGGGCCTCGCGGGACGCGGTGTCGTACCAGGGCGAGAGTGAGGGCGACGGCAGGTCGGTGGGCAGGAAGTCGTAGGCGGCCTCCGCCTCGTACGGGTCGCTCGCCTCGTACGTGTCTCCGGCCGTGGTCCCGTGCGGCTTCTTCGCCCCGTCGGGCACTCCCGGGGGCGTCAACGTCAGCGTTCCGGTGTCCTTCGGCGGCTTCCGCAGCCGCCAGGCGCGCAGCCCCAGGGCCGTCGGTACGGCGACGGCCGCCGTCCACGCCAGCGTCGCCGCCCCCGTCTGCCACCACACAGGCCCGACGTGGGCGAGCGCGTGGTTGCCGAGCGGTCCGCCCGCCAGCGCGGCCAGCACGGCCAGCGCACCCGCGCACAGGGTGGCGGCAAGGGCCGCGTTCGCGGCGGTACGCCCGCCCGACCAGGGTGTTCTTCCTTCCGCGGGGCCTGCCGCCCGCGCCGTGAACCAGGCCACCGTCAGCCCGGCCGCCACCGGTACGGCGGCGACCGCCCAGGTCAGCGGGGTGCCCGGGCCGGCGTCCGGGACCGCCGCCAGCAGTGGGAAGGGCGGCAGCAGCGGGGCCGGGTCGGAGGCCAGCGGGCCCGTGACATGGTCCGCGCCGAGCGCGAAACCCGGGCCGAGGGCATAGGCCGCTCCCCACAGCGCCGCGTTGGGGATCAGCGCCAGGCAGAGCAGCAGCACGGCGATCCGGCCCGACCACGCCTCCGTCAACTGGAGGAAGGAGGCCCGGGCAATCCCGCCGTGTCCCACCAGCGACACCGCGACGAGCAGCGCCCCGCCCCCGACGAACACGGCGGTACCGGCCCCGGCGGCCCGCCCGGCGGCCAGGGCGCGGCCACGGGCACCCGGGTCCAGGACGCGCCGGCGCACCCACCTGGGCAACAGATACAGCGCCCGGGCCGGCAGGGGCCCGCCCGGGCGGCCGTACGCCGTCCACACCCCGGCGCCCGCCGCGGCCATGGCGAGCAGCGGCACGCATACGGCCGTCCACGTCCAGTCGGGGCGCAGCCCGCCCCCGGCCGCGTACAGAGCGACACCCCCGCCGACGGTCAGATATCCGGCGACGACGCCGAGCCAGGCGGTACGGGCGGGGACGGGGGGCGCGTCCTCCGCCGCCCCCTCGTCCTCCGGGCCCTCCGTCGCGTCGCGGGCGGCGCGGTGCAGGAGCCAGGCCGGGAGCGCGAGCAGCAGGAGGGGGGTGACGCCGACGGGGGCGGGGGCGCCGGACAGGCCGTCCACACGGACGAGCTCGACCCCGTGGGCGAGCAGCCAGAGCGCGGCGGCGATGTGCAGCGCCCCGTCGGGTCCGCTGTCCGGATACGGCGAGCTGATCCACAGCACCATGACGAGCACGGCGAACGAACCGAGCCCGAGCCCGGCCGCGACCGCGCCGCCGAGCAGACCGGCACCCAGTCCGGGGGAACGGTCCCGCACCCGGTCACGCAGCCGGTCGCGGACCCGGGTGCGGACCCGGGTGCGGACCCGGGTGCGCAGTAGCGGAAAGGGAGGCCTGCGGTCGGTCGTCTGGGTCACGAGCGCCATGGTCCCAACGACACGCGCTTTTCCGCCGTAACAGGCAAACTTACGACGTGTCACTCAATATACGTTTTATGTACTTTTTCGCGCGAAAGGGCACCCGGTGACGCAGAGCCCCGCCACCCCGCTGCCCCCGCCCGCCGAACGCCGACGCCTGCGCGAGTCCCGGTCGCTGACGCAGGCCCAGGTCGCGAAACGGGTGGGCGTCAGCCGCGAGACGGTACGCGCGTGGGAGACCGGCCGCGCGGCACCGCGCGGACGCAGGGCCCAGACATACGCGCGCCTGCTGGCGGCTGCACCGACGACACTGACGGGCGCCGGCGCCGGCGCCGGCACCGAAGAAACCAGGGAACTGGCCCCCAACGCACCCACCACCCCGCTGACGCCCGCTCATGCCTTCGACGCGCTCTACTCGATCTGCGCCCCCGCCCTCGTACGGCAGACCTATCTCCTCACCGGGCGGCGGGAGTTGGCGCGCGAGTCGGTCGAACGGGCGTTCCAGCTGGCCTGGCACCACTGGCCCGAGGTGGCCGTGGACCCGGACCCGGCGGGGTGGGTACGGGCGACGGCGTACGAGTGCGCTCTCTCCCCCTGGCACCGCTTCCGCCCCCGCCACCGGCATCCGGAGGCACCGCCGGCCGACCGGACCGACCGCGCGCTGCTGTCCGTACTCCTGCAACTCCCCCCGCCGTACCGCCGCACCCTGCTCCTGTACGACGGTGTGGGCCTCGGCCTGCCCGAGACCGCGGCGGAGACGGAGGCGAGCACCCCGGCGACGGCGAACCGTCTGCTCCACGCGCGCGAGGCGGTGGCGGCCCACCTCCCGGACCTCGCGGACCCGGCCCACCTCTCGTCCCGCCTGGCGGGACTGGCCACCCACGCCCGCCTGCGCGCCGCCCACCCCTCGTCGGTCCGCGCGGGCGGCGAACGCCGCGCCCGGAACTGGACCCACGCGGCGATCGCCTTCACGATCGCCCTGATCGGCGCCACCACGTTCACCCTTAACACGGCCCCCACCCGGTACGAGCCCCCGGTGGCCCCGGGGACGACCGTGCAGGGGGTACCACCTCACGCGGCACCGGGGGCGTTGTCTCGGAGCAAGCTGGCCCTTCGGACGAGGCTGCAGGGCGCGGCAGCGAACGGCCCGGAGAGGGTGACGCCGGAGGCGAGGTGAGCGGCGGCGCTCACCCGCACCAACGCCAGTGGGCCCGCCCCCACAAAGGGAACGGGCCCACCGAGGTTCTGCCAACCAGCTCAGCCGGCGAGAATCTCGCGCGCAAGCTTCGCCGTCTCCGTCGGCGTCTTGCCGACCTTGACACCGGCGGCCTCAAGCGCTTCCTTCTTCGCGGCGGCCGTACCCGACGAGCCGGAGACGATGGCACCGGCGTGGCCCATCGTCTTGCCCTCGGGCGCGGTGAAGCCAGCGACGTAACCGACGACCGGCTTCGTCACGTTCTTCGCGATGAAGTCCGCGGCACGCTCCTCCGCGTCGCCACCGATCTCACCGATCATCACGATCAGGTCGGTGTCGGGGTCGGCCTCGAACGCGGCGAGCGCGTCGATGTGCGTCGTACCGATGACGGGGTCGCCACCGATACCCACCGCCGACGAGAAGCCGATGTCACGCAGCTCGTACATCATCTGGTACGTCAGCGTGCCGGACTTCGAGACCAGACCGATACGGCCCGGCTTCGTGATGTCGCCCGGAATGATGCCGGCGTTCGACTGACCCGGGGTGATGAGACCGGGGCAGTTCGGGCCGATGATCCGGGTCTTGCTGCCCTGCGACACGGCGTACGCGTAGAACGCGGCCGAGTCGTGGACGGCGATGCCCTCGGTGATGACGACCGCGAGGGGGATCTCCGCGTCGATCGCCTCGACCACGGCGGCCCTGGCGAAGGCCGGCGGTACGAAGAGGACCGATACGTTCGCGCCCGTCTTCTCCATCGCCTCGGCGACCGTGCCGAAGACCGGGATCTCGGTGCCGTCGAAGTCGACCGACGTACCGGCCTTGCGCGGGTTCACGCCACCGACGATGTTCGAGCCGTCGGCCAGCATGAGCTTGGTGTGCTTCATGCCCGTGGCACCGGTCATGCCCTGGACGATGACCCTGGAGTCCTTGTTGAGGAAAATAGCCATGGCTGTTTAGTCCCTCGTCCCTTACTTCGCAGCCGCGAGCTCGGCGGCCTTGTCGGCCGCGCCGTCCATGGTGTCCACGCGCTGGACCAGCGGGTGGTTGGCGTCGGAGAGGATCTTGCGACCCAGCTCGGCGTTGTTGCCGTCGAGGCGGACGACGAGGGGCTTGGTGACTTCCTCGCCCCTGTCCGCGAGCAGCTGCAGCGCCTGCACGATGCCGTTGGCGACCTCGTCGCACGCGGTGATGCCGCCGAAGACGTTGACGAACACGGACTTGACGTCCGGGTCGCCGAGGATGATCTCCAGGCCGTTCGCCATGACGGCGGCGGAGGCGCCACCGCCGATGTCGAGGAAGTTGGCGGGCTTGACCCCACCGTGCGCCTCACCGGCGTACGCGACCACGTCGAGGGTGCTCATGACGAGACCCGCACCGTTGCCGATGATGCCGACCTCACCGTCGAGTTTGACGTAGTTGAGGTTCTTCTCCTTGGCCGCGGCCTCAAGGGGGTTCGCGGCCGCGTGGTCGACGAGCTCCTCGTGGTCGGGGTGGCGGAAGTCCGCGTTCTCGTCCAGCGAGACCTTGCCGTCGAGGGCGAGGACGTCACCGGAGGCGACCTTGGCCAGCGGGTTGACCTCGACGAGAAGGGCGTCCTCCTCGATGAACGTCTTCCACAGGGTGACGAGGATGTCGGCGATCTTGCCGGCGACCTCGGCCGGGAACTTCGCGGCCTCGACGATCTCGCGCGCCTTCTCGGGGGTCACACCCTCGTTGGCGTCGATCGGGGTCTTGGCGACGGCCTCGGGGCGCTCGACCGCCACCTCCTCGATCTCCATGCCGCCCTCGACGGACGCGATGGAGAGGAAGGTGCGGTTGGTGCGGTCGAGGAGGAAGGAGACGTAGTACTCCTCCAGGATCTCCGGAGCGGTCTCGGCGATCATCACCTTGTGGACCGTGTGGCCCTTGATGTCCATGCCGAGGATGTCCGTCGCGCGGGCGACGGCCTCGTCCGGGGTGGCGGCGAGCTTCACGCCGCCGGCCTTGCCTCGCCCACCGACCTTCACCTGCGCCTTGACGACGGACTTGCCGCCCAGGCGCTCGGTCGCCGCGCGCGCCGCCTCAGGCGTGTCGATGACTTCACCGGCCAGCACCGGTACACCGTGCTTGGCGAAGAGGTCCCTCGCCTGGTACTCGAACAGGTCCACGCGCGTCCGTCCCTATCAGTGATCTCGCGGTTCGTTGGATGCGTGGGCGTGCCGCGAAGGGCAACGTGACGTCCGCTGTGTCACAAGGGTGGCGCACACGATGTCCGAGCGCGCGGCATGTCCGTCTCGCAGGTTATCGCCGCTCGCCGCTGGTCCCTAAATCAGGAATCACACCTGAGCGGTGATACCTGTCACAGAGTGCCACTCACGGCCGCCGATCGCCCCGTGCGAGGGCCCCTCCAAGGCACGTTTGCGGTGCATTGGGGTGCAAAGGTGAGGCCTCACCGGGCTGGGGTAGGCCCGGTGAGGCCTCGGGAAGGCCCGCCAACGGCTTTGACGGTCCTCCGGCAAGCGGCCCCCTCCCCTATGGGAACCGCTCACCGCCGTCCGCCGGGCACGCCCCGGGCCGGACCGATGGCATTCGGCCGTACGGGGGCTTTCCCGGCGGAGTCCGGATGGTCCGCACGTCAGCGGGTGTGCGGAGGTCGGGCGCGGGGCGCCCAGTATGCGCGGGGCCGGGTGCGGGAGGCCGTGCGCACGCAGGGCCGGGCGCACGCAGGGCCGGGTGCACGCAGGGCCGGTCGCCCGCTGACACTCCGTGCAGTCGCAGCGATCTCCGTGTGCGCACCCGGTGACACCGGTTGGCTGAGCCCGTACGGCCCGACGGATTCGCGTTCGCGCGCGGCGACAGAACGGAGGGGAGATCTGCCCTATGCGGGGGAAACCGGAATGTCCCGGTGCCTGTCCCTGACCTCGGCACCGGCGGCGACCGGGGCGACCCCCGGCCCGCTGCACACCGGCGCCCGCTGGTTCAACGCGACGGCATGCGCATCGCCGTGCCCACCATTCCGGGGGCCACCGGCGTCGACGGCCACCCGATCACCGAGCGCCCCGTCCGGCATGTCACCGGGCGCCTGACGCACAGGCGCCCGCGAGACGAGTACGCCGCCCCGGTCGCCGGACGTCACCACACCACGGACGTCCACGACACCCTCGGCCCGACCGAGGAACCGAGGTCCGTGGGCAACGCCGCCCTGATGCGTCCCGGCGGCGGACGTCGGCCGAGGCCTGTCCGGTCGCGAGGGGGAAGCGGGCGATGAGGGCGGGGCGGGGGAGGCTGGAGGAGAGGGAGCGGTGGGAGAAGAGGGGACGGTGGGCAACGCGGGCGCACCCGGAAGCACGGGAAGCTCAGGAATCACCGGACCTTCCGGCACCTCCGGACCTTCCGGCGCCTCCGGAAGTTCGGGCACCTCCGGAAGTTCGGGAAGTGCCGGAAGTTCGGGCATCTCCGGGAGCGCCGGGAGTTCGGGGAGTGCCGGGAGCGCAGGCAACGTCGGCAGCACAGGGAACGCTGGCAGGACAGGGAGTTCCGGAAGCTCGGGTAAGCGGGGAGCGCCGGTGCCGGTGGTGGCGGCGGCAGAATAGGCAGCGTCGGCGCGGATACCTCCGCCAACTCCTCGGTCACGGCCTCACCGAGACCACCTCCCGGCGGTCCGGCCTGCTCGGCCACCGGCCGAACCACATCGCCCCGGACCGACGGCGCACCCTCTGCCGCATGCGCCCGCTCCCCGCAGAGGAACCCGAACACGAACAACCCGGCCACCAGCACCGCCACTTGCAACGCGCGCCGCCCCGCCCCCGTACGCGTCAGACGCAGTACGGCCATGGACAAGGCGGCTGGCCAGTTCAAGAGGAGGGACCCTCCAGGCGGCGATACGGCGACGAGCGTCGCGAAACGGCAGCGTCATGAGGTGACAGCGCCACGAGACGACGGGGAACAAGACGAGGCGGCGCCGATCCTCGCACGGCCCTCCCGAGGTTGCGCAAGCCCCCCGTTACCGATGCGCACTCATGTCCGTTTTGCCGACCGGGGCCGCCCTCGCCTCACTCGGTGTCGGGTATCGGCAGCGGGCGCTTCTCGATCGCCGCGGCCATGATGTCCGGGAACAGATCTGGCGTGCAGGCGAACGCCGGTGCGCCCAGCGCCGCGAGCGCCGCCGCGTGCTCCCTGTCGTACGCCGGTGCCCCCTCGTCGGACAGTGCGAGCAGCGTCACGAACTGCACCCCGGACGCCTTCATCGCGGCGACCCGCTTCAGCATCTCGTCGCGTATGCCTCCCTCGTAGAGGTCGCTGATCAGCACGACGACGGTCTCGGCAGGCCGGGTGATCTGCGACTGGCAGTACGCGAGCGCCCTGTTGATGTCCGTACCGCCGCCGAGCTGCGTACCGAACAGCACATCCACCGGATCGTCGAGCTGATCGGTGAGATCGACGACCGCCGTGTCGAAGACGACCAACCGTGTGTCAATCGACCGCATGGACGCCAGCACCGCCCCGAACACCGACGCGTACACCACCGACGCCGCCATCGATCCCGACTGGTCGATACAGAGGACGACCTCCTTCTTCACCGACTGGGAAGCGCGCCCGTAGCCGATGAGCCGCTCCGGCACGATCGTGCGGTACTCGGGTAGGTAGTGCTTGAGGTTGGCCGCGATCGTGCGGTTCCAGTCGACGTCGTGATGGCGCGGCCTGTTGATACGGGCACTGCGGTCCAGCGCCCCGGTGAGTGTGGCCCGGGTCCTCGTCGCGAGCCGCTTCTCCAGGTCCTCGACGACCTTGCGTACGACCGTTCTCGCCGTCTCCTTCGTCGTCTCCGGCATCGCCTTGTTGAGGGAGAGCAGCGTGCCGACGAGGTGGACGTCCGCCTCGACCGCCTCCAGCATCTCGGGCTCCAGCAGGAGGGCGGAGAGCCCGAGCCGGTCGATGGCGTCCCGTTGCATGACCTGGACGACGGACGACGGGAAGTACGTCCGGATGTCCCCGAGCCACCGCGCGACCGACGGCGCGGACGCCCCGAGCCCCGCCGAACGGTCCCGCCCTGCCCGGTCCTTGCCCCCGTCCCCTCTCCCGTAGAGCGCGGCGAGCGCCCCGTCCATCGCGGCGTCCTGCCCGGAGAGCGCGCAGCCGGTACCGTCCGCCGCGTCGCCCCCGAGCACGAGCCGCCACCGCCGCAACCGCTCCTGTGCCGGATCCGCCGACTCGGTCGCCGTCGTCATGTCCCCACCCCCACAAGGTTGTTGTGATCGACGCCCCCGTCACCGGCCTCCGACGGCCCGAGCAGCAGCCGCACCACCGGCAACACGGCATCCGCCCGCCGGGCGTCGAGGTCGGGTGCGAAGCCCGCCACACCGGCGGCGCCCGCCACCGCGCTCCCCCGTTCCCCGGGGCCCCGCCGGACCAGTTCCCCCAGCGTTCTGCGCACCCCGGGCTCGTACGCCGAGAAGGTGCGCCTCAGCAGCGGCAGCACATCGGTGAACGCCTCCGCCGGCACGCCGGTCAGCCAGGCGTCGACCAGGCCGAGCAGCCGTTCGTCGTGCACCAGCAGCATCCCGCCCCCGGAGCCGCCCCCGACGAATCCCTCGATCCACGCGGCCGCGTCACCGGGCGCCGTCCCCGGCGACAGCACGAGCCCCATGAGCACGGCGGCCTCGTTCTGCGCCAGCTCCCCGTCGTCCAGCAGCAGCCGAACGGCCCGCCCGCGCACGACGCCGGCCACGCTGTCCCGCGCGGACAACACCCGAAGCACGGAGTGCCAGCGGCTCCGCAACTCGCTGTGACGCCTCGGGGCTGGGGCATCCGCCGCGGTGTTCGCGTGGGCATCCACAGGGTCACCTGCGAGAGCCTCCTCCGACTCGTCAGAGTGCCCACAGCGCCGCAGCTCACCGAGATCCCCAGACGCAGGCACACCCGCCACAGCACCCGCGCAGGCATCC
>NZ_JAVFVX010000008.1:45885-123156 GCF_033441795.1 Streptomyces sp. ADMS
ACAGCACCCGCGCAGGCATCCACGGGGTCAGGCGCGAGAGCCTCCTCGGACCCGTTCATTTCCCTGGAGACTGAGGCGCTCGCAGGCATCCCGGCAGCGGTGCCCGCAGAGACCCCCGCAGTCGCGGTACCAGCCGGCGACAGAGCCGGTACCGGCTCCGCGTCCCGTGCCGGAACTCGGTCCGACGTCTCTCCGAGCAGCCCCACCGCCCCGTGCACCGCGTCCACATGGCGCCGCATTTCTTCGGCGGCCTCCGTGTCCAGCGCGGCGCAGGCCGGGGGCAGGCCGACGAAGACACGTTCGGCGAGGCCCGCCGCGACCTCGGACAGCGCCTGGGTGTCCGTGCCGCGTACGTCGCCGTAGCGCAGGGAACGGACCAGCGCCGGCAGTGCCTGGGCCAGGTGGCCCACGTCGGCGTCCAGGGCCGCGCGGTCGGCGAGGACGCGCATGACCGCGGGGAGCGCGTCGGACAGTTCGGCGAGCAGGCAGCGCTCGGCGAGTGCGGTCACCTCGGCCAGTGAACCCGCGCCGACGGCGTCGGCCTCCGCTCTTGCGGTCGCCGCCGAGAGCACGGTCGTGCCCCACACGCCGGCCTCGGCGACCCGCACCGCCAGCTCCGGCTCCCACCGCAGCCGCCACGTCTCCCGGAAGGTACCGGTGCTTCCGCGCGACGCCGCCCGCTCGCCCCAGCCGATCCCGAGCAGCCGCAGCCGGTGCAGCAGCCGACTGCGCGCGGCGTCGGTCTCCTTGCGCAGGTCGAGCTCCAGGTCCCGTTCCAGCGCCTCCGGTTTGAGCCGCAGTCGGCGCTGGAGCCGCGTCAGGTCTCGCTGCAACGGCACCGCGGGCGCCGCCTCCGGAACCTCCCCGAGCACGTCTCCGACGACGAGCCGGTCGTGCACCAGGGCCAGCGGTACGTCCGAGCCCTCGCACATCACGGCCCGCACGGCGTCGGTCGTCTCGGTCAGCCCGGGCAGCGGGCGGCCCCGCATCGCGGCGAGCGTCTCGGCCAGCCGCACCGCCTCGATGACATGCGCCGAGGAGACGATTCTGTCCTCGTCGCGGAGCAGCCCGGCCACCCTGGTCATCCACCGCTCGACCGGCCGGTCCCGCGCACCGAACAGATGCCCGTACCAGCCGGGCGAGTCGATGCCCGCCCCGTAACCGCTGGCCCGCGCGAGCCTCCGATGTGTCCACGGCACCCAGGTCACGTCCACCTTGACCTTGGGCAGCCCCTTCAGCAACGCCCGGTCGGCGCCGACGGCGGCCCGTTGCCGTAGCACGGGCACATGCCAGGCGCCGCACACCACGGCCACTGCCGCCTCCCCGAACTCTCGCTGTGCCGACCGCACTTGGAGCCGCATGTACGCCTCCCTCACCGGGTCCCGGTCGTGGCCCCCGGTCCCGTACACCTCCCGCAGCGCGCCCATGGCCTCTTCGAGCACCTCGAACGGAGCGAACGCGTCCCCCTCCCCCGGCCCCCGGTGCTCGACGACGTCCTCCCACCAGCGCTCCGGATCGTCGTAACCGCCGGTCCGCGCGAGCACGGCGAGCGGATCGACCCGCACATCGACATCCACGTCCGTGTCCGCGTCCGTGTCCGCGTCGGACGTACGGCCGTCGGGTCCGTCTCCCTCCCCCTTCCCTTCCCCTTCCCCTTTTCCTTCGTCGTCGCTGCCCCACGCCAGGGTGTGCGCGGCGGGAAGGTCGATGAAGCGGGCGGGAACCCCGTGTTCCAGGGCCCAGCGGATCGCCACCCACTCCGGGGAGAACTCGGCCAGCGGCCAGAACGCCGAGCGGCCGGGCTCGTCCACGGCGTGGGCCAGCAGGGCGACCGGCGGCCGCATGTCCTCGTCGGCGGCCAGCGGGATCAGGGCGTCGGCCTCGGGCGGTCCCTCGATCAGGACGACCGCCGGCCGCGCCACCGCCAACGCGGCCCGAACCGCCCGCGCCGACCCGGGCCCGTGATGCCGCACACCGAGCAGCAACGGCCCGGTGCGCCCCTCGACTTCGGTCACGACGCCCCCTTCGTGCCCCACGACGAGTCATCGTCACCGACCACTTCGCTCACCGCACCGACCCGCGCGGACACCGAACCCCCTCGCGCCGACATCCCATGGACCCGCCCCCGTTCACCCGCACCCGCCAGGCACCTCATGCGCTCACCTCGCGGCACGCGCGGTAGAAGTCCTTCCAGCCGTCGCGTTCGCGGACCACCGCCTCCAGGTACTCCTGCCAGACGACCCGGTCGGCCGCCGGATCGCGGACGACGGCGCCGAGGATGCCCGCGGCGACGTCGGAGGCTCGCAGGACCCCGTCGCCGAAGTGGGCCGCCAGGGCTAGGCCGTTGGTGACGACCGAGATCGCCTCGGCGGTGGAAAGCGTGCCGCTGGGCGACTTCAGCTTCGTCCGGCCGTCCGACGTGATGCCGTCGCGCAGTTCACGGAAGACGGTCACGACGCGACGGATCTCGTCGACACCGTCCGGCACGGCCGGCAGGTCGAGCGAGCGGCCGATCTGGTCGACCCGGCGCGAGACGATGTCGACCTCGGCATCGGCGCTCTCGGGCAGCGGCAGCACCACCGTGTTGAAACGGCGGCGCAGGGCGCTGGACAGCTCGTTGACCCCGCGGTCGCGGTCGTTGGCCGTCGCGATCAGGTTGAACCCGCGGACCGCCTGCACCTCCTGCCCCAACTCCGGTATCGGCAGCGTCTTTTCCGACAGAATCGTGATCAGCGTGTCCTGTACGTCGGCCGGGATGCGGGTGAGCTCCTCGACGCGCGCCGTCATTCCCTCCGCCATCGCCCGCATGACGGGGCTGGGTACGAGGGCGTCACGGCTCGGACCGTGCGCGAGCAGCCGCGCGTAGTTCCAGCCGTACCGGATGGCCTCCTCCGGTGTACCGGCCGTGCCCTGGACCAGCAGCGTCGAGTCGCCGCTGACCGCCGCCGCCAGATGCTCCGACACCCAGGTCTTCGCCGTGCCGGGCACGCCGAGCAGCAGCAGGGCACGATCGGTCGCGAGGGTCGTCACGGCGACCTCGACGATGCGGCGCGGGCCCACGTACTTCGGTGTGATCACCGTGCCGTCCGGCAGGGTGCCGCCCTGCAGGTACATCGCGACGGCCCACGGCGACAGCTTCCAGCGAACCGGGCGTGGGCGGTCGTCCTGCGCGGCCAGCGCCGCCAGTTCGGTGGCGAAGGCGTCCTCGGCGTGCGGGCGCAGTTCTTCCGTGCCGTTCGCGTGCGCGGACTGCTCGTGGCTCGGATCGACGAATGTCGGTTCAGCGGAAACAGGCATGGCTCGGTCCCCCTCCAGCTCGGCCGGTCTTGGCCCGTTCGGATCTGGTGACCACACTGCACCACGCCACTGACAACGCGTTCTGACCTGCTGAAATGCAGTTTCGGAAGCCGAGCGGGGATCGCTGCGAGGACCGATTGTCAGTGCCGGGATCTACCTTCGATGTCATGACTCAGCAGGGGGTGCGCTGGACAGCGGATCAGGTGCTGGCACTGGCGCCTGACGTCTCGTCACGCAAAGCGGGAAGCAAACTCGGCGCGGCCGGGCCGTGGTCGGAGGCCGGCAGTTCTGACGAGGGGACGGTGTGGGGACTGTGCAAGGGCAGTGGCAGCAAGCCGTATCAGACGGTCGTCGACATCGCGGACCCCACCGGGCCCGCGTACAAGTGCAGTTGTCCGAGCCGCAAGTTCCCGTGCAAGCACGCGCTCGGGCTGCTGCTGCTCTGGGCGGGCGGGGACGGCGCGGTGCCGCGAGGTGAATCGCCGGGCTGGGCGGAGGAGTGGCTGGCGGGGCGGCGGAAGCGCGCGGAGGAGAAGCGGGCGGCGGGGGCGGCGGGTTCCCCGTCCGGGTCCGGTGATCCGGAGGCGGCGCGGCGCAGGGCGGAGCTCCGGGCCGAGCGGATCACGGCGGGGGCGACGGAGCTGGAGCAGCGCCTCGCCGACCTGCTCCGCGGCGGCCTGGCCACGGTGGAGCGGGCGGGGTACGGGCTGTGGGAGGAGACAGCGGCCCGCATGGTCGACGCCCAGGCTCCCGGACTGGCCGCGCGGGTGAGGGAGTTGGGGGCGATCCCCGCATCCGGTCCGGGCTGGCCGGTGCGACTGCTGGAGGAGTGCGCGCTGCTCCACCTCCTCGACCGGGGCTGGCTGCGCCGGGAGGAGCTGCCGGACGGTCTGGCGGCGACGGTGCGGTCACGGATCGGCCTGTCCGGCTCGGCGGACGGCCCGCCGGTCCGTGACCGCTGGCTGGTCCTCGCCCAGTACGAGACGGCGGACGCCCGCCTGACGACCCGCAGGATCTGGCTGCACGGCGCGGAGTCACGCCGTACCTCCCTGCTCCTCTCGTACGGGGCGGCCGGCCGCGCCCCCGAACTGGCGCTGCCGGTCGGCCTGGCGTTCGAGGCGGAGGTGTCCGCGTACCCCGGCGCCGGGCAGCTGCGCGCCGCCCTGGGCGAGCGGTTCTCCCCGCCCGCGCCGACGGACGTACGACCGCCGGGCACGACGACCACACACGCGGTCGAGCGCTACGGGGAGGCGCTCCGGGACGACCCCTGGCTGGACTCCTGCCCGGTGACGCTGGACCGGGTCATACCCGTCCCGGACGGCGGCTCCTGGCAGCTGGCGGACGCCGACACCGACTTCGCGCTGCCCCTGGCTCCCTCCGCCGTCGCCCACCCCGGCCTGTGGCGCCTCGTCGCCCTCTCGGGCGGCGCCCCGGTCACGGTCTTCGGCGAGTGCGGACACCAGGGTTTCACTCCCCTGACGGCCTGGCCGGAGAAAGCGGCGGGACAGGCGGTGGCGCTGTGCTGAGGCGGCGCGACACTTCACGGCTCCTCGACTCCCGACGAGAGGGAATCTCATGAACGGCAGCAGTGCCTCCGCCCCCGCGGGCTCTCTCTCGGGCTCCTGGGAGGAACTGGTCACCGCGGCACTGCTCGGCACGGAGCGGCGTACGCCTCCGGGCTGCCCGCCGGGCCGACAGGCACCGGTCGCGCTGCTCGACGCGGCGGCCGTGGAGACCGTACGGCGGCGAGCGGGGCTGCGGCCCGCCAGAGCCGCGACGCGACCGGAGCCCGCTGCGGAGGACCCGCGCCCACCGCTGCCTCCGGCGGCGGCCCGCAGGCTGGCTCTGCTACTGGCCGACCGGCCCGGCACCCCCGGCGGCAGCGGTCGCCGGAGTACGGCGCCGGACCTGATGGAGCTGCTGCCCCAGTGGCTCGCGGCGGCGAACGCGCACGGTTTCGCGGCCCCTGCCCAGACGCTGCCCGCGCTGCTCGACGCGGCCAGGGGGCGCACGGATCTGCGTCCGGCGGCGCTGGCGTTCGCGGGGCCGCGCGCGCTGTGGCTCGCCCGGCTGAACACGGACTGGCGGTTCGCCCGGCGCTCGGCCCCCGGCGGGGGCGCGTCCCTGCCCGGCATGGAGGAGACGGACCGGATCCAGCGGCTTTGGCAGGAGGGCCTGTTCGCCGAGCGGGTCTCCCTTCTCGCGGCGATACGCGGACGGGAGCCCGCTGCCGCCCGGGAGTTGCTGGAGACGACCTGGCCGACGGAGCGGGCCGAGGACCGGCTGATGTTCCTCGACTCACTCCGTACGGGCCTGTGCGCCGAGGACGAGCCGTTCCTGGAACGGGCGTTGGCCGACCGCAGCCGCAACGTCCGGGCGACAGCGGCGGAGTTGCTGTCCGCACTGCCGGAGTCGGCGCTCGCCGCACGGATGTCGGTCCGGGCGGGAGCATGCGTGGCCGTCGACCACACGAACAGCGCGGGCGGCAAGGGCGGTACGAGGAGCAGGCCCACGCTCGTGGTCGAGGCGCCGCACGAGTGCGACGCGGGCATGGAGCGCGACGGCGTCGTGGCCAAGGCCCCGGCGGGACGCGGAGAACGGTCCTGGTGGCTCGGCCAGTTGGTGGAGGCCGCCCCGCTGGGATCGTGGTCGGGACGGCTCGGCGGGCGCACGCCGGAGGAGATCGTGGCACTGCCGGTGGCCGACGACTGGCAGGGCGAACTGCACGCCGCGTGGTGCCGGGCGGCGGTGCGGCAGCGGGACGCCGACTGGTCCCGGGCGCTCCTCGGCAAGCCCTCGACACCCGAGGCAGGCGGGCCCGGCGCGGTGTCCCTGGCGGAGCGGGCGAAGCTGCTCGCCACTTTGGACTACGCCGAGCGGGCCGAGTGGGTGGCGGGGTTCATCGCGACACACGGGCTGTCCGAGGCGTTCCAGCTGCTCGGGGTCTGCGCGGTGCCGTGGGCCGAGCCGCTCGGGCGGGCCGTGGTCGACGCACTCAACATCGCGCGGGACGCGGGGAGTTACCCCTGGAGCTTCAGTGGGGTGATGGGCCTGGCGGAACGCTGCCTGGACCCCTCCGAGGCCGGCCGTCTCGACGGCCTGCTGGCGATCCCGGACGAAGGGGAGGATGCGTCACCGGGCGCGGGAAGTTACTGGGCGGAGGCATTCCAACGCCTCGTCGGCACACTGCGCTTGCGAGCGACGATGGCGGAGGAACTGAGAGCTGAGCCCCTGCGCTCCCCTTCGCCTTAACGGACCGGGACGGGTGCGTGGGCGGGCGGGAAATGTCCGAACAGCAGCCATCCTCACCCCCGCACGGACTCCCGCACCCACTCCACGACCGAAGCCATGGTCGCCCCAGGCGTAAAAATCTCCGCGACCCCCTTCTCCTTCAGCGCGGCGATGTCCGCCTCGGGGATGATCCCGCCGCCGAACACCTTGATGTCGGCGGCGTCCCGCTCCCGCAGAAGGCCGATCACGGCAGCGAACAGCGTGTTGTGGGCGCCGGAGAGGACGGAGAGCCCGATCGCGTCGGCGTCCTCCTGGATCGCGGTGTCGACGATCTGCTCCGGCGTCTGGTGGAGCCCGGTGTAAATGACCTCCATACCGGCATCCCGCAGCGCCCGCGCGATCACCTTGGCCCCGCGATCGTGGCCGTCGAGCCCGGGCTTCGCCACCACCACACGGATCGGACCGGCTGCCAAACCCATCGCTGCCTCCATGCGGTGAACGAACGTTATGTCCAGCATCCCCCAACCGGCAGTTTCACGACGGATGCCGAGGGGGAAATCACACGGTGGGACACGTTCGCCGCGCACCGTTGCCTTCACTGGACCGGCGCAAGGGGAGCCGCATCGAGGTTGTCGCACCACCGCGTCGCGAGCCGCGCGCCGTGGCGGTGCGGTGCATCGGAGATGGCACGAAGGGCAGAAGGGCACAACAGGGGGGAAGCTTCGTCGCCATGCGGCAGGGAGCTTCGCCGCCCCTTGGCGTCACACACGCCGCGCCCCACTCGTCCACCACCGACGCCACCACCGGCCGCCCTCGTCGCGACCCCCCACTAGGGCACACGGGGGACAGAGAAGTCTTCCGGCGTGCCGACAGGAGGTCGGCCATGAAGGTCATCCGGGCAGTACAGCCCCTGCTGCCGCTCTGCGAGCGCGTCCTGCCGAGCAGGCTGGCGGGGCTCTCCGTCGCCCTCCTCAAGGCGACAGCCCTGGAGATCGCCATTCTGGCGGGACACCTGCTCCTGTATCCGTCGGGCATCGTCCAGGAACGCCGGGCCGCGACCACAGACCCCTCCGCAGACCCCTCCGCGCTCCCCGGAACTTCCACCACCCGGCTGCCGACGGAGCCGAAACCCCCGGTCGTCCTCCTCCACGGCTTCATCGACAACCGCTCCGTTTTCGTCCTGCTGCGACGTTCCCTCGCCCAGCACGGCCGCCAGCAGATCGAGTCGCTCAACTACTCCCCGCTGACCTGCGACATCCGCACCGCGGCCGAGCTCCTCGGCCGGCACATAGAGGAGATATGCAGGCGCACAGGTCACCCCCGGGTGGACATCGTCGGGCACAGCCTGGGCGGTCTGATCGCGCGCTATTACGTGCAGCGGCTCGGTGGTGACGTCCGCGTCCGCACGCTCGTCACCCTCGGCACCCCGCACTCCGGCACCCGGGTCGTCCCACTGGCCGACGCGCATCCGATCGTCCGCCAGATGCGCCCCGGCTCGGAGGTCATCGAGGAACTGCGCCTGCCCGCGTCCCACTGCCGTACGCGCTTCGTCAGTTTCTGGAGCGACCTGGACCACCTGATGGACCCGCCGGAGACGGCCTGCGTCGATCACCCCGACCTGCTGGCGCAGAACGTGCAGGTCACCGGCGTCGGCCACCTCGCCCTGCCCGTGCACCCCGCTGTCGCTACCGGAATACGGCAGGCCCTGGACCAGAGCGAGCAGCCCCTCGCCGCCGGAGCGCAGACCGGCGGACTGACTGTGGCGTAGCCCTCGGCACACAGGCGGCTCCCCGCGTCGAAATTCGAACAATCTTCGAACGCCAGGCCAAACCCGTGCCCACAGTCCCCCGAAACACGGCCGAATGCCCGTTTCCCCCAGGCACGAAACCTGCGGAATATTGTCGCGCCCGCATACCGCCGGGTACAGTCGCCGCACTGCTCTGCCAGCCCCTGTTGTCGAGGCGAAAGAGAAGTTGGTGAACGAACGTCACCCGTCGGGGACCATGACCACCCCGACTCCGGCTTCCGAGGCCGCGACGGCGCACTACCCGTCGTACGGCACACAGGAGGTCCCTTTCGGTGACTTCACCCCGTACGACCCCACCTTCGCCAACGGTTTCGACGCAGGTATGGGCACGGGTGCCGGTACCGGAAATTTTGAGACCGACCCCCTCTTCGGCAGCATGCCGGGCGAAGACACCACCGGTTCGTACGACAACTCCCAGTGGTCCACCGGCAGTCACCACACCCTGAACTACGACCCGTACGCGGCCCAGCATCACGCCGCCTACGACACCGGTGCGTACGACACCACCACCTGGACGCCCGGCTACCAGCAGCTCGCCGGCATCCCCGCGCAGACGCCGCCCCCGGGCGCGGACACCAGCGGCCAGTGGGACGCGGGCGCCTGGCTCCAGGCCGAGCAGGCCGGCCCCGCCGACCAGACCCAGCAGTGGGAATGGGGCACGCAGGCCTCCGACACCGGTGTGTACGACGCCACGCAGTGGAACTCGGACAGTGGCCCGGGCAGCACGCCCGACCCGTCCGCCGAGCACGACCACGAGCGTGAGCACGAGTTCGACCAGCAGGCCACCGCGATGTTCGAGCAGATCGCTGATGTGGCGGACGTACCGGAGTACGACCAGCACACCTTCGCCCACGGCGAGTCGGACCTTGGCGACGACGGTGAACCACCCACCGAGGCTCCCCTGCTCGACGGCCAGGAAGAGGCCGCCAGAGGCACGGTACCCGGAGCCGGGCGCGCTGCGTCCCGTACGGCGGCGCGCAACGCGGGCCGGTCCCGGCGTCGTACCCCGGCCAAACGTTCCGCCCTGCTGACCATCGCCGTTCCGTCCGCCTGTGTGATGGGTGTCGCGGGTATCGCAGCCGCCTCCGTCGGCGGGATGACCGGTGACGACGAGCAGAACACGACGGCGTCGGCGTCGGACGGCGTCGCCGTGAAGCCGTCCACCGCGAACAACAAACTGGACACCCAGCTGGAGAGCCTCTCCGCGGGCGCCGACGACTTCGCCGACCGGGCCAGCCGGACGCAGGAACGTATCGACCTCAAGGCCCAGCAGCTCGCCGAGAAGAAGCGGGCGGCGGCGGAAGCGGCCCGCAAGGAGCGACTGCGCCCGAAGTACGCCCTCCCGGTCGAACAGCACGGTCTCAGCGCCTACTACGGCCAGGCCGGCATCAACTGGATGTCCGTGCACACCGGTATCGACTTCCCGATCTCGTACGGCACGACGGTGCTGGCCGCGACCGACGGCACCGTCCGTACGCAGTGGAACGGTGCGTACGGCAACATGATGATCGTGACCGACAAGGACGGCACGGAGACGTGGTACTGCCACCTCTCCAGCTACCGGGTCGCGTCCGGTACCACGGTCAAGGCCGGCGAGCCCATCGCGTACTCCGGGAACTCCGGGAACTCGACCGGCCCGCACCTGCACTTCGAGGTACGGCCCGCCGGGGGCTCGGCGATCGACCCGCTCTCGTGGCTGCGCAGCCACGGCCTCGACCCGACGTGATTCCCGACTGAGATCTGATCCTGCCCCTGCCCCTGTCACCGGCGCGACCCGGGCACCTCGACGATGCCCGGGTGTCCGGTTACAGCTTCTCGACCGGCGCGTACCGCAGCAGCAGCCGCTTCGGCTTCTCCTCGCCGAAGTCGACGGTCGCCTCCGCGTTCGAGCCGGTGCCCTTCACTCCCACCACGGTCCCCAGCCCGAACTGGTCGTGCGTGACCCTGTCCCCCACCGCCAGCGCGACGACCGGCTTCTCGGCACCGCCCCTGCGCGTGGCGAAGCCGGACGCGCCCGAGGCCGCGGAGCGCGAGCGCGAGGACGACAGCGAGGACGCCACCCCGGAGGCCGGGCCCGAGGACTTCGCAGGAGCCATCGCCCCGGTGCGCTTCCACTGCAGATGGGCCGCCGGGATCTCCTCCAGGAAACGCGAGGGCGGGTTGTACGAGGGCTGCCCCCACGCACTGCGAAGCGACGAGCGCGTCAGATACAGCCGTTCACGCGCACGCGTGATGCCGACGTACGCGAGCCGCCGCTCCTCCTCCAGCTCCTTCGTCTGGCCGAGGGCACGCATGTGCGGGAAGACGCCGTCCTCCATGCCGGTCAGGAACACCACCGGGAACTCAAGGCCCTTGGCGGTGTGCAGGGTCATCAGGGTGATGACACCGGAGCCGTCGTCGTCCTCGTCGGGGATCTGGTCGGAGTCGGCGACCAGGGCGACCCGTTCCAGGAACGCGGCGAGCCCGGCCGGCGCCTCCGCCTCGCCGTCCTCGGCGAGCTGTCCGGTCTCCCCCGCCTCCGTGGCCGCTGCTGATTCCTGCTCGAACTCCAGGGCCACCGCGGCGAGTTCCTGGAGGTTCTCGATGCGGGTCTCGTCCTGCGGGTCGGTCGACGCCTGCAACTCGGCGAGGTAGCCCGTGCGTTCGAGCACTGCTTCCAGAACGGTCGCCGGGCCCGCGCCCGACTCCACGATCGTCCTCAGGTCCTCCATCAGCGTGTTGAACCGCTTGACGGCGTTGGTCGACCGCGAAGCCATCCCGTAAGCCTCGTCCACGCGCTTCAGCGCCTGCGGGAAGCTGATCTTCTCGCGCTGGGACAGCGCGTCGATCATCGCCTCCGCGCGCTCACCGATGCCGCGCTTGGGCACGTTGAGGATGCGGCGCAGCGGCACCGAGTCCTCCGGGTTGGCGAGGACACGCAGGTAGGCCAGGACGTCCCGGACCTCCTTGCGCTCGTAGAAGCGGACACCGCCGACGACCTTGTAGGGCAGGCCGACGCGGATGAAGATCTCCTCGAAGACACGGGACTGGGCGTTCGTCCGGTAGAAGACGGCGACGTCACCCGCCTTCGCGTCGCCCGCGTCCGTCAGCCGGTCTATCTCCTCGGCGACGAACTGCGCCTCGTCGTGCTCCGTGTCGGCGACATAGCCGGTGATCTGCGCGCCCGCGCCCGCGTTGGTCCACAGGTTCTTGGGGCGGCGGGACTCGTTGCGCTCGATGACCGCGTTGGCGGCGCTCAGGATCGTCTGCGTGGAGCGGTAGTTCTGTTCGAGCAGGATCGTCGTCGCGTCCGCGTAGTCCTCCTCGAACTGGAGGATGTTGCGGATCGTCGCGCCCCGGAAGGCGTAGATCGACTGGTCGGCGTCACCCACGACGCACAGCTCGGCGGGGCGCAGATCGTGCTCGCCGGGCGGTACGTCCACCGAGTGCTCGGCGGTGCCGACGAGTTCCCGTACGAGCGCGTACTGGGCGTGGTTGGTGTCCTGGTACTCGTCGACGAGGACGTGCCGGAAGCGGCGGCGGTAGTGCTCGGCGACGTCCGGGAAAGCGCGCAGCAGGTTGACCGTCGTCATGATCAGGTCGTCGAAGTCGAGCGCGTTGGCCTCACGCAGCCGCGACTGGTACATCGCGTACGCCTGGGCGAGGGTCTTCTCGAAACCGTCACTCGCCTGGGCGGCGAAGTCCTCCTCGTCGATCAGCTCGTTCTTCAGGTTGGAGATCTTCGCGCTGAAGGACTTGGGCGGAAAGCGCTTGGGGTCCAGGTCCAGGTCGCGGCAGACGAGCGCCATCAGCCGCTTGCTGTCGGCGGCGTCGTAGATGGAGAAGGAGGAGGTGAAGCCGAGTCTCTTGCTCTCCCGCCGGAGAATCCGCACGCACGCGCTGTGGAACGTCATCACCCACATCGCGTTCGCGCGCGGGCCGACGAGCTGCTCGACGCGCTCCTTCATCTCACCGGCGGCCTTGTTGGTGAAGGTGATCGCGAGGATCTGGCCGGGGTGGACGCCCCGCTCGCCGAGCAGATAGGCGATGCGGTGCGTGAGCACACGCGTCTTGCCGGAGCCGGCGCCCGCCACGATGAGCAGAGGAGTGTCGGCGTGCACGACGGCGGCGCGCTGGTTCTCGTTGAGCCCGTCCAGGAGCGCGGCCGGGTCCACCACAGGGCGTGGGGCGCCGTCGCGGTAGTACGCGTCCCGGTCCGGCGGCGCGTCGAACTTCCCGCCGAACAGGTCGTCCGAAAGGGGCTCCGGCACGTGCTCGTCCTCGGGCGGCGGCGGAGGTTCCTCCTCGTGGGCCCGTGGGCCCTGGAGGTTCGCCAGGAAGCTGTCGTCAAAGAGGCTGCTCATCGCTCTCCGAGTCTAGGCTCCCCCACTGACAACCGGCCGCCACCCCGAAAACATCCGCCGGACACCGGACACCGGACACCGGCCGCCGGAACCAGGCCCGGGTTCCACCCCTCGCCTGCCCGCACGCTTCTGCGTTTCCTGTGGGAAACCCTGGTCAGACCCTGAAGAGGCGGGCCTTTGCGCCGGACGAGACCCTGATCAGCGCGGTGTCGTGGGCACACGGGGTCGGGCACGCCGTTGACGGGTGCCGCACCGGAGGGCAGCCCGTTACAGGTGCCGCCCTCGCGATCTCCGCGGCTCTGACGCGCACGGCACCGGACCCGACTGCTCCTGCCCGGACAGCGTGCACCAGATCGGGGCATATTGAATATTTCACAACAACTCGCCGCAGGTCATTCAGAATCGACTTCGCAGAACCACGTTTAGGACTGAGGTCACAAAAACGTATCGGGCATAGCGGTCATCAACCTTCACAGGAGCCGCACGAGTTGGTTAGCGTGCCCCAAGGCCGCTCGACCCCCACCGGCGAACGTCGCCGGGCCGCGCGGCCTCCGCCGAGTCCGATCGTGCCGCCCTGTGCGGCAGGAGCCGGGGACCCACCGAAAACCTGGGGTGAATCGGTCCAACCGCCTTCCAGGGCAAGGACCGTAGGGCAACCCTTCCGAACCACCCGCCCGAACCCGACAGCTAACCCGGTAGGCGGAACGTGGAAGGAGTCGCCTCCCTTGGCGTCGTCGCACCGCAAGTCGCGCCCTACGGGAACGCGCGTAGCAGGCATAAGGACCCCCGCCTTCGCCACGGCGGCCCTGACCTCCGTCGCCCTGCTGTCCCAGACCGCCAACGCCGCGCCCACGGCGCCCGCCACGCCCCCGGCACCCTCGGCCGACGACAAGCCGAGCATGGAGGAGGTCGAGGCGAAGGTCGGCGACCTCTACCGCCAGGCCGAGTCGGCCACCGACAAGTACAACGCCGCCAAGGAGAAGACCTCCAAGCAGCGGGGGCGCGTCGACGCCCTGATGGACGACGTGGCCCGGCGCACCCAGAAGCTCAACGAGGCGCGCGAGAAACTGGGTTCCTTCGCCGCCGCGCAGTACCGCACCGGGTCCCCCGCCCCCGACACCACGACGTTCCTGCTCGCGGACGACCCGCAGGACTACTTCGACCAGAACCAGCTGATGGACCGTCTCACGGCCCGCCAGCAGGACGCGGTCGACGACTACATCACGCAACAGGCCGAGACGACACAGAAGCGCCAGGAGGCCACCGCGAGCCTCGAGTCGCTCACGGAGTCCCAGGACGAACTGCAGACGACCAAGACCGCCGTCCAGACGAAGCTCGTACAGGCCCGCCAGCTGCTCTCCCGCCTCACCGCCGAGGAGAAGCTGCGCCTGGCGGCGATCGAGCGGGAGAAGCAGGCGGAGGCCCGCCGCCAGGCGCAGGATCTCGCCCGGCAGCAGCAGGCGGCGGAGCAGCGGCGCCTGCAGGAAGCGGCAGCCGCTGCGGCGGCGCAGCAGTCGGCGGGCAGCGCCGCCCCGGACACGGCGACGACGCCGGTCACCGACTCCTCGTACGCCACCAAGGCCGAGAAGGCCCTGGCGTTCGCACGCGCGCAGATCGGCAAGCCGTACGTCTGGGGCGCGACCGGCCCGGACTCGTACGACTGCTCAAGCCTCACCCAGGCCGCCTGGAGGGCCGCCGGAGTCACCCTCCCGCGCACCACCTACGACCAGGTGAACGCGGGCACGACCGTCTCCCTCTCCGACATCCAGCCCGGTGACCTGGTCTTCTTCTACGAGGGCATCAGCCACGTCGGTCTCTACATCGGCAACGGAATGATGATCCACGCCCCGAAGCCGGGTGCGTACGTCCGTGAGGAATCGATCTTCTACGACGGCGAGTCGGCGATCCACAGCGTGGTGCGCCCGGCCTGAGGATCAGGTGCGGTTCTCAGCGACCCGGGACCTTCCCTGGGAGTCGCACGCTTCCTCCGGGCGGCCACGACGGACCGTCGGTGCCACCCTGGCCGTTGGCCTGCCGTCAACTACCCGGTCGTGAACGGGCTTACTGCTCGAGTCATCACTGGCTGTGATGGGTCTCGGCTGCGTCCGGTTCTCACGCGGTGAGCGTGAGAGCGGGGGCCGTTGACTGGGCCCCGCAGACCCATGCGTACCACCCTCTTCGGGCGATGTTGTGGGACGAGTTGTGGTCCGCGTGCTCAACGAAGCCGCAGGACCGGCACGCGAAACGGGCCTGGGTGGGCCGGTTTCCGCGTTCGGTGTGGTGGCACTGGGAGCATTCCTGGACGTGGCCTTCGCCCGGTCATGAGGGGCTCGGCTTCTCCGCTTTGACTCTGACGAGGCTGCAAGGTTCGCTTCAAGCTACGGCCCGCGTGCTTGCTCCCTCCAAAGAGGCTCTTGACATCCCGCTCAGCCCGCCGCGTCTCCACGACGAACCGGGACCTGCTACCGGGCACTCCGGTGCCTACCCGGACGGGACTTCCACCCGCGAGCCTGGACCAGCTTTCAGGACGCAACATGAGCCCGGACTAGTCAGAGGCGCCCGCACCGCATGACACCGGGCCGGGCGTACGGCGTTCGCAAGGCGCACGCACGGCACTCCCAGGCCTCGCATATATGCACCCCATAGCACCGTGTAATCGCCACGTGCCCCGTAAACCTCCGCTTCGGTCAGACGACTGCGTGAAGTCGGCGGAGCCGGAACGGAATCACGGTCGCATGCGGTCACCCTGCGGTCGGCTCAGACCAGTTCCGTACATGGCGTTACCCCCACGACACACTCAGGTTTAGCGTCCTCCACCAGGTGCCCGGCTCCCCACCGCCGCCCGGGCCAGGGGCGGCAGTCGGACACCACCGCCGAGAAAGTCCGGCGGCGGACCGCTCCCCCTGTGCGGGCCGCCGCCGGACGCGCAACCGCCCTCCTGGGTCCGCTTCCCAGGCGCCGTCGGGCGGTCGTCGCAGTGGCGGTCGCACGAAAGGACGTGACGCCCCGGTGGCAGCGCACCGCAAGCCCCGACAGCGCTCGCTCAACGGCAATACGGCCCGCACCGCCGCGACGATCGCCCTCGCGGGCGTGGCGACGGCGACCGGGTTCGACGGCATCGGGTATGCCGAGCCACAGCTGACCCCGGCGCAGGTCGAGGCCAAGGTGAACAAGCTGTACGCGGAGGCTGAGGTCGCCACCGAGAAGTACAACGGCGCGAAGGAGAAGGCCGAGCGGGCGGAGCGACGGCTGGGCACCCTGCGGGATGAGGCGGCGCGCAGGGAGGAGCGGCTCAACTCGGCTCGGGAGACACTCGGTTCGATGGCCGCGGCACAGTACCGCGCCGGCGGGCTCGACCCCGCGCTGCAGCTCGCCCTCTCCGACGACCCCGACGGCTATCTGGACGGCGCCGCGTTCGCCGAACGGGCGGGCAGCAGACAGGCGTCGGACGTGACCCGGGTGCGCAAGCAGCTGCGGGAGATCGAGCAGCTGCGTGGGGCCGCCCATGTCGAGCTGACCTCCCTCAAGTCCCGCCAGGCCGAGCTGAACCGCCACAAGAAGACCGTGACCGGAAAGCTGGGTGAGGCCCGCCAACTGCTGTCCCGCCTCACCACGGAGGAACGCGCCCGACTCGCGGCGAACGACAGCAGCGGCGGCACAGGCTGGGCTGTGGGACACGCATCGCGGTCGTCGGGAAGTGCGCGGGAGGAGCTGGGGGCAGCGGGAACCGCTGACGCCGCCGGGGCGGTTCCCTCGGGGGCCTCCGGGGCTGCCGAGGCCACCAACTCACGTGCGGCGGCGGCTGTTTCCTACGCCTACCAGAAGCTCGGCAGCCCCTACGTGTGGGGCGCCACCGGCCCGAACGCCTTCGACTGCTCGGGCCTTATCCAGGCCGCCTACCGCTCCGCGGGCATCTCCCTGCCCCGCACCACCTACGCCCAGATCAACGCCGGCCAGCGTGTCTCACGGTCCGAACTCCTCCCCGGCGACCTGGTGTTCTTCTACTCGGGCATCAGCCACGTGGGCATGTACGTGGGCCGGGGCCAGATGATCCACGCCCCGAACCCGTCGGCGCCGGTGCGGGTGGCACCTCTGGACGAGATGCCGTTCGCCGGGGCCACGAGGGTGGCGTGACTACACGAGCCTCCGTGCCGTGGCCCATCGCGTCAGCTCGTGCCGGTTGGAGAGCTGAAGCTTCCTCAGGACCGCCGACACATGCGACTCCACCGTCTTCACGGAGATGAAGAGCTGCTTCGCGATCTCCTTGTACGCATAACCCCGGGCGATCAGCCGCAGAACCTCTCTCTCACGCTGGGTGAGGCGGTCGAGGTCCTCGTCCACCGGCGGGGCGTCCGTGGACGCGAACGCGTCCAGGACGAACCCGGCGAGCCGCGGCGAGAACACCGCATCGCCGTCCTGGACACGGAAGACGGAGTCGACGAGGTCCGTGCCGGTGATCGTCTTTGTGACGTATCCGCGCGCGCCGCCGCGGATCACGCCGATGACGTCCTCCGCGGCATCCGAGACGGACAGCGCCAGGAAACGGACCGGCTGCTCTGCGTCGGCCATCAACGGGGAACAGCGGCGCAGGACTTCGACACCGCCGCCGCCCGGCAGATGGACGTCGAGGAGGACCACCTCGGGCCGGGTGGCGGTGATGACGGTGACCGCCTGGTCGACGTCGGCGGCCTCACCGACCACCTCGACGCCGGTCCGCTCGGTCTGCCCGATCTCGGCCTGGACACCTGTACGGAACATACGGTGGTCGTCGACGAGAACCACACGCACCCTCCGCCCGCCCGCATCCCCACTGCCGCTGCCGCCGGCGACAGACTCGCCAACCTGTCCAGCCTCGGCAGACACTGTCGGTTCGGCCGACTCCGCCGAGCCAGCCGGCTCGGCCTGCCTGTTGTCCCCGTGCGCCTCGCTCATGACGTACTCTCCGCCCTCTCCATCTCCAGCTCGACCTCCGTGCCGCCGCTCGGCACCGCGCGCAGCCGCGCCGTACCGCCGTTGCGCTCCATACGGCCGATGATCGATTCTCTGACGCCCATGCGGTCGGCGGGTATGGAGTCGAGGTCGAAGCCGGGTCCGCGGTCCCGGATGGACACGAAGACCGTCCTGCCCTCGACCTCGGCGTAGACCTGCACCGCGCCGCCCTCGCCACCGTACTTGGCGGCGTTCACCATCGCTTCCCGCGCGGCCTGCATCTGCGCGCCGGTTCTGTCGTCGAGGGGACAGTCACCGACGACCACGACCTCGATGGGGACGCCGTGCTTGTCCTCGACCTCGGCCGCGCTGCGGCGCACCGCCTCGGCGAGGGTGCCGGGTTCGTCGTCCTCTTCCTTTCCGGTTCCCTCCGGTTTGTAGAGCCAGTTGCGCAGTTCGCGCTCCTGGGCGCGGGCGAGGCGGCGCACCTCGTTCGCACTTTCCGCGTTGCGCTGGATCAGCGTCAGGGTGTGCAGGACCGAGTCGTGCACATGGGCGGCGACCTCCGCGCGTTCCTGGGCGCGAATGCGCATCAGGCGCTCCTCGGAGAGGTCCTGGGTCATCCTGACGAGATACGGGCCGGCCAGCAGCGCTATCCCGACCAGCACCGCGAGCGCGGCCTGCAGGACCGAGCCTAGATGTGCGGCGGAGCCCTGCAGGACGAAGATGCCGGACACACCCGCCGTGACCAGCATGACCCCGGCCGCGGCGCGGACGAGGGTGAGCGTGCGTCGGCGGCCGCCGACCTCCACCCAACGGGCTCGCCGGGCGTTGTCCGCCTGTCGCCAGACGAGGGCGACTCCGGCGGCGACAAGCACGGCCGGGAACAGATAGGCCTTGGCGCCCCCGCCGAGATTCACGTTGCCCACGAATACCATGGCCACGACGACCATGAGGAGCAGGGCGACGATCTGCCCCTTGTCCGGCTTGCGGGCGACGAGTCGGCGGCGGCCGTCGGGCGAGGTCTCGGTGCTGACGAGGGACGGAGGCCGCTGGGCCTCGACACCGCCGACCCCGAGCGGCACGAAGAACCAGAAGGCCGCATACAGCAGCGCACCGAGTCCGTCCGCCATGAACAGGCCGACGAACATGAGGCGCAGCCAGATCACAGGCAGCCCGAGATGCCCGGCGAGCCCTCGCGCCACGCCTCCGAGCCAGCGTCCGTCACTGCTGCGGTAGAGCTTGCGCGGGGGCCGCGGTTCGACGAGTGGCAACGCTGCGGCTTCCGGCATGCCATCGATGTTCACACGCCCGGCGGGCCCGGGCATCAGGGTCGGCCCCCGAGACTCCCCTGATCTTCGGGACCAGCTGCTGTCGATCGCTTCCCCCGCCCCGTCTCAGGGCGGAAATCAGGGTTGGCCCAGGGTCATTCCGACTGCCGCCGGGCCACCTCAAGCGCCACCATGGACGCATGACAGATCACGCACACGCCGCGACGGGTCCGGGACCCGGCTCCGGCCCACGCCCAGCCCAGGGCGCCGGGCCGCAGGATGCCGCGCCCGCCGCAGCACCCCCGCCGCCCACGGAGAAAGGGGAACCGCGCGCACCCGAGCACTCGGACACGGGCGCGGGTCCGCACGGGGCTACAGGTATGTACGCGAGATCCCACACGTCCGATGCCCCTGCCGCGGCTGTCACAGCCGACGAGCAGCTGCCGGCCAGGTTCCGGCGCGACCGACGGCAGAAGATGCTCGGCGGGGTGTGCGCCGGGCTCGGGCGGACGTGCGACATGGACCCGGTGATCTTCCGGATCACGCTCGCGGTGCTCTCCGCGACCGGTGGCATCGGCCTCATCTTCTACGGCTTCGCCTGGCTGTTCGTGCCGTACGACGACGAGGAGGAGAACGAGGTCCGCAAGCTGCTCACCGGCCGAGTGGACGGCCAGGCGCTGGCGGCCGTGCTCTTCGCGCTGGTCGGCTGCGGTGTGTTCCTGACGATGCTGAAGAACGGCGGCGTGCTCTCCTTCGCCGTCATACTGTCCATCCTGCTCGCGGGCGCCGGCTACTGGTCACGCAACCGCGGCGCCCCCGACCCCGACCCGCTGGCCGTCCAGGCAGTCGCCGACGCCCCACCGGAGGCCCAGGCGCCCCCTGTCCCCTCCGCCTACCCCTCCTGGTGGCGCGACCCCATCGTCAAGGACGGCACACACGTCGGCGGTACGGGTTATCTGTGGGGCCCCCACGACACCCGCGACCGGGACATCGCGGCGGCGGTCAACATCACCTACGGCAACTACGGCGGACGGCATCCGGACATACGGGCGGCCTGGTCCCGCCGACCGAAGCCGCGCGGCCCGCGCTGGATCGGGGGCTGGATACTCCTGCTCGCCCTCCTCGCCGGCTTCTTCGGCACGGCCGCGCAATGGGACGACGAGGCACTCGCCACCAGCTTGCAGACCGGCCTGTCCTGCGCGCTCACGGTGTTCGGCGTCGGCATCGCGGTCAGCGCGTTCCTCGGCCGTACCGGAGCGGGCTCCGTCTTCCTGGCGATCATCACAGCGGCCCTCCTGGCAGGCTCGGCCGCACTGCCCAAGGACGTCAGCACCCAATGGGTGCGCACGCAATGGACCCCGACCTCGGTGGCGGACATACGACCGAGGTACGACCTCGGCACAGGCGTCGCCACGCTGGACCTGACCGGGCTGCGCCTCGCGAAGGGGCAGACAGTGACGACAGCGGTCGAGGTGGGAGTGGGCCGGGTAGAGGTGATCGTGCCGAAGGACGTGACGGTGGAGGCGGAGATCGAGGTGGGCATAGGTGACATCCAGTTGCCCGGCGAGGACAAACAGGACGTGGACGTGGCACCGGGTAAGCGCAAGCAGGTCACGCTCTCGCCGACGAGCGGTGGCACCACCGCAGGCACGGTCGACCTCGACCTCGGAGTCGGCCTGGGACAGGCGGAGGTGACCCGTGCTGCGTCATGAGTTCCAGCCCGGAAAGCTGATCGCCGGCGTCTTCGTCACCATCGCCGGCATCACCTATGTGGGCGATGCGGGCGATGCCTGGGAGACACCCTGGTTCGCGGTGATCCCGCTCCTGGTGGTCGGCCTCACCCTGGCCGGCGCGGTGGCACTGCTGACCGGGGCGATCCGTCGCCGCAAGAAGACTCGCCGCGCGGCAATGCCGACCGGCAGCAGAACGGCGGGGCGTGAGAGGAGCGAAAACAGGGAGGCGACGGAGGCGGCAGGACCCTCAAGGTCACCGGAGATACCCGACTGACCGGCTCACCGTCCGTCTGTCGACACGCTCACGCGCACCGGCTCTCATCCACCAACCCAGAACCACTACCGCAACGAGACCGATGCATCCGCCTCACTGGAACGACAACTCCAGGACTGCACGGCCTACGTGAACGAAAGGCAGCACCTCGGGTGACTGACAGCTGCCCTCGACTACCTGAGATCGGGAGACACCCTCGTCGTCTGGAAGCTCGACACGCTTGGCAGGTCCCTCATCGACCTTGTGAGGATCGTCGACGGCCTGAGAGGCCGTGGAGTCGGCTTCGACGTGCTGACAGGGGCTCTCAGCGCCGTGGACACGACCTCCGCCGACGGCCGTCTCTTCTTCCAGGTCATCGCCGCCATGGCGGCGTCCGAACGCTCCCTCATCAAGGACAGGACCAAGGCCGGACTGGCAGCAGCCAAGGCGCAAGGGCGTACCGGAGGGCGCCCCACGGTCATCACTGATGATCTCCTCGCCATGGCGAAGGCAAGGAAGTCAAGGGCGAGAGCGTCAACGCCATAGCGAAGGCTCTGGGAGTGTCCAGGGCGACCCTGTACCGGCACCTGTCCGACCAGGAGCAGCGCTGCCTTACCGCCAGGCCCTCGCCTGGCCCCGGCCCCGCCGTCGGCCCCTGATCCAGGCATCCACTGACCAGACGGACGCCCCAGCCAGCATCAGAGGTACCCAGCAAAACAGGTACGGCAGATCGTTGCCGTAGTAGTACGGGTCGGAGGCCCAGCTCACGGTCAGCCAGAGGCTGAGCGAGATCAGCGCGCCGCCGACCGCCGCCAGCCGGGCCAGCAGCCCGAGCAGCGTGCCGATGCCGACGGCCAGCTCACCGAAGGCCAGGGCGTAGCCGAAGCCGGCGGGGTTCTTGAGGGCGAGGTCCACCAGGGCCGGGATGGCGGAGGAGTCCCGGACGGCGCGCATCAGGTCACCGACCGAGCCTGATCCGGAGTCGGCGAAAAAGGAGCTGTCAGTGAGTTTGTCCAGGCCGGCGTAGATGAAGGTGACGCCCAGGAAGACGCGCAGGGGCAGCAGGGCGTAGCGAGTGGCAGTGTCCCGCCAGTCCCGGTCGCCGTCGAGATAGGGAGAGTGCGTGTCCTTTCGCGTGCTGTGAGTCATCGCCCTTAGCCGCCTCTCGCCTGCCATACGTTGACCCCTCAACAGACGATACGGATGTTGACGTGACCTCGCTCACTTCTGGTACGCCATTCTTCCGACTTTCATCCGCGGCAGAGGAGCCGCGGAAGGGGAGACCGGGAGCCCCGCGTGCCCCACAGCCGCCCGTACCCCGACAGGGACGCGTCGGTGGGGTGTCCGCCCGCTGCGGCCGGCGCGTCAGCACCAGCACCAGCACCAGCACCAGCACCAGCACGACGGTCAGAAACCGATTCCGCGACCGGCCGAAAGCGGATACCCCGGGCGCACGGCCCCGACCCAACCACACCGCACGGTGCTGCGCCGCACCGCGCCGCACACGACGGCACACCACCCGGCGGGCGCCCGCAGCCACCCACCAACTAACCAACCCAACGACCCGCGACCCGCGACCCGCGACCCAACGCCAGGAGGCCAACCGGAAGGCCGGCCCTCAGTCCGTCACATCGATCACGCACCGGTTCGTCTCCACACCCGCCGCAGTGACCACCTGCACCTCCACCCGCCCCGGCTCCACGTCCGCCGGTACCGGCACCGTCAGTACCTCGTCGCGCGGGTTGCTGAAGCCGCCGGGTACCGGGACCAGGGGGACGTGGACGTGGACCGGGCCGATGCGGACGACCATGCGGGACAGCCGGTCGGCGGTGCCCGCGCCCGGAGGCACGAAGCCGGCGCCGCGGATCTCGATGTCGTCACCGGTGCGGATCGGGGCGTCCAGGTCGCCCGCCTCCCGGGACCGGACGACCGACAGGATCACCGGCCGGCCGCCCTCCGCGTACTTGCCGGCCACATAGGTCGCCGCCGACACCAGCACCACCACCGCCAGCCCCCACGGCAGGTCCGGCAGCTGATCCGGGCGCCTGGCCAGCCGTACGACCGCGAACAGGAGAGCGACCGCTCCGATCACCACGTACTGGATGTCCGCGAAGGTGCCGCGGCCCGCGTCGTCCGTCAGAAGGTCGGCCGCGCGGGGCCGGTCCGCGCGGACCTTCTGCAGGCGTTGGCCGAGGACGCGCAGGCCGACCACCCTGCGGACGAGCACCGCGATGGCGCACACCACCGCGAGGACGGTCACAACGCCCGCGCCCCGGGCGAGTTCAAGCCCGGCGATCAGCGCGTCGCGCTCCTCGTGTCCGGAGGCCACCGCCAGCCGGCCCACCAGTACGAGCACGGCATACGCCACGAACAGCACCCAGCTCGCCGCCACGACACGGGAGGTCGACAGGCGGTTGTCCTCGCCGATCAGGGGCGCCAGCGCCCCGCCCCGCGCCCGGTGGAACCAGGACGCGGCGATCAGCGCGCCGCCGACGAGTACCGCAGCCACCAGGCCGGCCGTCCGGGCGGTGCTCCAGCCCGCTCCGATCGCGGTGAGCGCCTGCACGAGCAGCAGGACGCCGACCAGCGCCCACACCGTGAACGCCGTACGGCGCCACAGCCGCGCGAGCCACACCTCGCCCTCGGCCCGGCCGCGCTCTGCGACGACCGCCGCGGACTGGGTCAGTTCGTCCGAGACCCACTGGCGGGAGGCCGAGGCCGAATGGGCCACCGCGGCCGGCAGCCCCTGCCCGGCCGCGAACCCGTCCCGCATGAGCAGGAACTCGGCGACCGCGCGCCGGTGCCCCGTACGCGCCCCGTGCGGGCAGTCCCCGCAGGTGCAGCCACCCCCGTGGTCCCCGGGCAGCACACCTTGCCTAGCCTCCTGCACCGCCACGCCCGACGCCCGCCTTCCCGCACCCGATGCCCGAACAACACACGTGCGAACCGCCGCCCGAACCGCACACATGACCGCCGGACAACTCCCCTACGACGAGGACGAATTGTGCCCTACGCAACACCCCCTCGCGTACGGCAGGTCGGTCCCGGCAGCGGAAAGGGCGAGTGAAACCGCCGCCCCCGTGTTGACCCGGCTGCGAGAATTTGCGTATGGCCGAGATCATCCAGCGCGACGGGACCTGGGCCTTCGACGGCAGGACGGTCCGGATCACGCCGGGGCTACACCGTTCCGTGCCGCTGTTCCGGCAGACGTACGGCGAGGTCGCCGTACCGCTGGAGGCCGTCTCGGGCATCGTCTACGAACCCGAGCGCAAGCGTGGGCGGCTGCGGCTCAGGCTCCGCGAGGGCGCCGACCCGCTGCTCCAGGCGACCGGCGGCCGGCTGCCGGACTCGGCCGATCCGTACCGGCTGACCGTGGACATCGACCGGTCCGGAGTCGCCGAGTACATCGCCGAGGAGATCCGGCACGCCCTGCTCCTCGACCAGGTGCCCAAGGAGCCTGCCAAGGCGTATCTGGTCCCGGGGCCGCCCGTGCCGGTGTCGGTGCGGTCCAGCGACGGCATGGTGTCGTTCGACGGTACGCGGGTCCGCATCGACTGGGCCGACACCTCCGACCGGGTCAAGCGGGCCACCGGCCCCCGCATCATCTCCATCCACGATCTCGTCCAGGTCGACTGGCTGCCCAACTCCGGCCACGAGGACGGCTTCACGCGCTTCGTGACCCGCGAGACGGTGTTCTCCAAGCTGCCGCCCGAGAAGGACCCGTACGCGCTCGACCTGTGGGGCAGCGCCCGCCGCGACCTGCTCACGGCGCTCGTCGCGACCGCGGTCACCGCCCGCCTGCCGCATCCCTCCACCCGCGCGGTCGGCTGCGCGGAGCGGCCCCGGCTCACCCCCGCAGTCCCGCCCCAGTCCGACCATCACGACGTACTCCTGCGCAGGCTCCGGGAGTTGGGCGAACTGCACCGCGAGGGCGTGCTCACGGACGAGGAGTTCGCGACCACCAAGGCGGCCGTCCTGCGGAGTTTCTGACCCGGTCCCCCACAGACATCCCCCGGACGCCGTCAACTCAGCAGATCCGGCTCGCTCCTGCTGATGTCCCGCCACAGCGGCTGGTAGTTGATCCACGCGACCAGGTCGCCGCCGAGCTGCTCCCGCGTCGAGACCGCCTGCTTGTGGTCGATCAGGATGGGCCGGCCCGCCGCCCGCGCCGTCAGCTGGACCTGACTCGACCGTTCCATCGACAGGAACCACCAGGCTGCCGCGTCCACCGAGTCGCCCACCGTGAGCAGCCCGTGGTTGCGCAGCACGAGGGCCTTGCGGGAGCCCAGCGCGGACGCGATCCGCCGGCCCTCGTCGGCGTCCACGGCGACACCCGTGTACGCGCCGTACAGGGCGTGGTCCTCGTAGAAGGCGCAGCTCTCCTGGGTGATCGGGTCGAGAAGGTCGCCGAGGGCGGAGAGGGCGCGGCCGTACACCGAGTGGCAGTGGGCCACGGCGACGACGTCCGGGCGGGCGGCGTGCACCTGGGCGTGCACGGTGAACGCCGCCTGGTTGATGTGGTAGCGGCCCTCGATGACCTGGCCGTCCTGGTTGGCCATGACCAGGTCGCTCACGGTGACGTGCTTGAAGGGCATCCCGAACGGGTTCACCCAGAAGCAGTTGCTGTACTCCGGGTCGCGCGCCGTGATGTGGCCCGAGACGCCGTCCTCGAAGCCGAGCCGCCCGAACAGCCTGAGCGCGCCAGCCAGCCGTTCCTTGCGGTGCCTGCGCTCGTCGTCGAGCGATTCGTACATCGGGGGCATCGCGAACTGCAGCTGGTCGGTGGGAAGTGGCAGGGGCGGAGTGGGCCCGTGCATAGGTCCTCCAGCACTGGGTTCCTTTACGGAGCGGAAGTTACCGTCGGTCCGCGCAGGAGAACAGGGATGTTGGCGAAGAGATGAAACAGATACCTGAGCCAGGGACACGAGACACCGACAGGACACCGGGGAATACACGTCACAGGATGTCGGGTATCCACGTCAGACTCGGTCCCATGAACTGGGCAGTATTCACCACCGCGGAACCCGACCTGGCCGAAACCGTCGAGAACCGGTTCCGTACCTTCACACACCACACGCTGGCCACCCTCCGCCAGGACGGTTCGCCGCGCACCTCCGGTCTCGAAGTCCGCTTCCTGAAGGGCGAGTTGTGGCTCGCCATGATGCCGGACTCGCTCAAGGCACGGGACCTGCGCCGCGACCCCCGCTTCGCCCTGCAGGCGAACCCCGGCGCGGGGACGGACATGGGCGGCGGTGACGTGCGGATCAGCGGGCGGGCGTACGAGGTCGAGGATCCGGCCGCCAAGGCCGCGTACAGGGAAGAGGTGGAACCGCCGGAGCCGTTCCACCTCTTCCGCACCGAGCTGACGGAGGTCGTACGGACCTGTGTCGAGGACGAGAAGTACCTGGTCGTCCAGGTGTGGCAGCCCGGAGAGCCGGTGCGGACCCTCAGGCGGACCTGAACCCTAGGAAGGGCTCACTCCCACTCGATGGTGCCCGGCGGCTTGCTCGTCACGTCGAGGACGACTCGGTTGACGTCCTCGACCTCGTTCGTGATGCGCGTCGAGATCTTCGCCAGGACCTCGTACGGGAGGCGGGACCAGTCGGCGGTCATCGCGTCCTCGGAGGAGACCGGACGCAGGACGATCGGGTGACCGTACGTACGGCCGTCGCCCTGTACGCCCACGCTGCGCACGTCCGCGAGCAGGACCACCGGGCACTGCCAGATGTCGCGGTCGAGGCCGGCGGCCGTCAGTTCCTCGCGGGCGATGGCGTCGGCCTCGCGGAGGAGGTCGAGGCGGTCCTTGGTGACCTCGCCGACGATCCGGATGCCGAGGCCGGGGCCGGGGAACGGCTGCCGCTGGACGATCTCCTCCGGCAGGCCCAGCTCCTGGCCGACCATCCGGACCTCGTCCTTGAAGAGCTTGCGCAGCGGCTCGATCAGCTCGAACTCGAGGTCTTCGGGCAGCCCGCCCACGTTGTGGTGGGACTTGATGTTGGCGGTGCCGGTACCGCCACCGGACTCGACCACATCGGGGTAGAGGGTGCCCTGCACCAGGAAGGCGACCTCGGGACCCTCGTCCGCGATGATCTCGGCCTGTGCCTGTTCGAAGACGCGGATGAACTCGCGCCCGATGATCTTCCGCTTCTCCTCGGGGTCGGAGACCCCGGCGAGCGCGTTCAGGAACCGCTCCTGGGCGTCGACGACCTTCAGCGTGACGCCGGTCGAGGCGACGAAGTCCTTCTCGACCTGCTCCGTCTCGCCCTTGCGCATCAGCCCGTGGTCGACGTACACGCAGGTCAGCTGGGAGCCGATGGCCTTCTGTACGAGGGCTGCGGCGACCGCCGAGTCCACGCCGCCGGAGAGGCCGCAGACGGCGCGCTTGTCGCCGACCTGCTCGCGGATGAGCGCCACCTGCTCGTCGATGACGTTGCCCGTGGTCCACGAGGGGGTCAGGCCGGCGCCCCGGTAGAGGAAGTGTTCGAGGACCTGCTGGCCGTGCGTGGAGTGCATGACCTCGGGGTGGTACTGAACCCCGTACAGCTTCTTCTCGTCGTTCTCGAAGGCGGCGACCGGGACGACGTCCGTGGACGCCGTGACCGAGAAGCCCTCGGGGGCGGCGGAGCAGGCGTCACCGTGCGACATCCACACCGACTGGTCGGCCGGGGTGCCCTCGAAGAGGGTGGAGGACGGCTTGGTGACGGTCAGCTGCGTACGGCCGTACTCGCGGGCTCCGGTGTTGTCGACCGTGCCGCCGAGGGTGGTCGCCATCAGCTGGAAGCCGTAGCACATGCCGAAGACGGGGACGCCGGCCTCGAAGAGGGCGCGGTCGACGCCGGGGGCGCCCTCCGCGTACACCGACGAGGGGCCGCCGGAGAGGATGATCGCCGCCGGGTTCCTGGCGAGCATCTCCTCGACCGGCATGGTGCTCGGCACGATCTCGCTGTAGACCCGGGCCTCGCGGACTCGGCGGGCGATGAGCTGGGCGTACTGCGCACCGAAATCGACGACCAGGACGGTGTCGGGGGCGGGGGTCGCTGCTGACACGGGGGCCTTCCGGCGGTTGGGCGGGGGTCTGTGCGGCCGATTCTACCGGGGTGACCGTGGGGCACTTTGCCGTCACTGGGGGCCGTCGCTCCCAGACCCCTGATGCGGCCCTGAACCGGGCGTCGCCCTCGGATGCCGGACGGGCTGGAGATGCCTGGGCGTGTACGCAGAAGCACCTTGGCATCGCGTAGAAGCACCGTGGCATACTGCGTCCCATGCTCACGCACCCGACCTTCCTCTTTACCTATGGCAACCGGCCCGCCGGCTGCCATGGTCGTGCTGCTTGAGCAACTGACAAGCGACTTCCCAGGCGCCCCGGGCCGACAAGGCCCGGGGCGCCTGCCGTTCCGGGTCCTGCCGGTCCGGGGCGCACCGCCCCGTCCGACAAGGAGCCCCGCATGACCGTCACCGACGCCACTGACACCGCCGCCGATGTGATCACCGGCGCACGTGAACGCATCGACGCCCTCGACGACCGGATCATCGGTCTCGTCCAGGAGCGGATGGCCGTCTCCGCAGTCGTCCAGGAGACGCGGATCGCCTCCGGCGGGCGGCGGGTGAACCTGTCCCGCGAGCTGGAGGTGCTCAGCCACTACAGCGATGCGCTGGGCAGGCCCGGCACCTCCCTCGCGATGACGTTGCTGGAGCTCTGCCGGGGTCGTATCTGAGTTCGGGCACCGCCTCACCCGTCCGGCGCGTGACCGGCGTCCGCAGCCTTCGTTGATTCCGGTGTCCGTGCCAGCCAGGGGCGGGCCCGCACAAACCACGCGTGGCTCCAGGGTTGTGACCGGACGGCAGGGGACAGCAGCCCGGTCACCCCAGAGAACGGCCGGCTCCGGGGACGCCCGGGGTCGGCCGGCAAAGCACAAGCCCAAAAAGTACAAGGCCGGGTCAAAAGGTTGCGTGCACAGCGACCTTCCAGCACGATGCAAGAACAGCCCCAAGTCCCGTAGCAGACACGTGCGTTGACTTGCGACTCCCGACCGCCATTGGTCCAGACCAAACGCGCGCCCCCCGTGCGCCAGGTTGGCGACCATGGGCACAGACCAACAACGCGGCGCAACCCCCCGGCGCCGCTCCCCCAGGCACCGGCGCTGCCCTGACGCCGGTGCTGACGGAGAAGGGCCCCGCGGCTCCGTCCCGCGGGGCCCTTCACTCCGTCCGGAGCCCGGGGCTCAGGAACGCGTGACGGTCCCGCACCTCCCGTCGTCCAGGTCGTGGCTGCCGCCAGACCGCCCCTCGGACACGAGGGATATTTCCAGGCGATCCGAAAGCGGATCCACAACCGGCCGCGATGAAACCTGGGGGCCGATCCATGTGTGATCCAGCACACATAAATTTTCTGTGAGCGAAGAGCAACCATTCACAGTTGTCACATGTCACATGTTCAGAATCAGGGGTCACATCCGTGCCCCGCGCCTGAACATTCCTGAGGTCTTGAGGTCTTGATGAAGCTTCGCCGTGCCATGGCCGCAGCAGCGGCGACGGCTGTGATAGCCCCGCTGGCCCTGCTGTCCGCGCCCGCCGCGTTCGCCGACGAGTCGCCCTCGGCCACCCCGAGCGAGACGGCCGTCACCGAGACCCCCTCGGGAACCCCGAGCGACACCGTGTCGGCGACGCCCTCGGACCCGGCCCCGTCCGACACCGGCCTGCCGTCCGACGCGCCGTCCTCCAGCGTCTCGCCGAGCGCGAGCACGAGCGAGTCCTCCTCGTCCTCCCCGTCCGTGTCCCCGTCCCCCTCGGTCTCCGCCGAGCCGAGCGAGGAGCCGACGGACCCCGACGTCCCGTTCTGCGAGGACCTCGACGAGAACTACGGCGACGCCCAGGTGTCGGCCGGCATCAAGGGCCTGCCGGGCAAGATCGTCGCGGGCGACGGCTTCCACGCCTTCGAGCTGGTCGTCACCAACGAGTCGAAGACCGACCTCAAGGGCGTCGCCTTCTACGCCGAGATCGAGAACTACGAGCTCGACGAGGCGAAGTTCCTGAGCCCGTACGTCGACCTGGAGTTCAAGAACCCCGAGACCGGCAGCTGGGACCGCATCGGCGACGACGAGTGGGCCGGCGACTACTTCTTCTACCTCGACAAGCTGAAGGCCAAGTCGAGCGAGTCCGTGGACCTGCGCGTCAGCATCGACGAGCAGGCCCCCGCGGGCGACGCCTACTCCTTCGGCTCCGGCGCGTACATCGACAACGTCGACGGCCAGGACTGCATCGCCGAGGGCTGGGCCCAGTACGACTTCGAGGTGCTGAAGGCCGGCTCCTCGAACACCGACCCGGGTACGGCCACGCCGAGCGACAGCGGCTCCAAGGACTCGGTCCAGAAGCCCCAGGGCAACGTCTCCGACCTGCCGACCGGCAACCTCGCTGACACCGGCTCCAGTTCGGCTCTGCCGATGATCGGCCTCGTCGGCGGTGTCGCCGTCGTCGCCGGTGCGGGTGCGGTGTTCGCGATGCGGCGCCGGAAGGCGGGCACGGAGGCGTAAGCCTCCGGCAAGGACAAGAGAAGGACCTGCGCTCGGAGGGGGGCGCGGGTCCTTCTCTTTACTTTCCCTCGTTACCCGCGGCCCTTACCGCCGGCATCCCCAGGAACGGCAGCCGCAGCGCGCCGAACGCCTCCGCCGGGACCGCCGGCGCCTTCGGCTCCACCGGCTTCAGACGCTCGTACGCGGCGCCCTGGGCCGGACGCGGGTCCGCCTCGCCGTTGTTCGGCCAGTACGACATCGCACGCTCGGCCTGGGCGGTGATCGTGAGGGACGGGTTGACGCCCAGGTTCGCGGAGACCGCGGCGCCGTCGACCACGGAGATGCCGGAGTGGCCGTACAGACGGTGGTACGGGTCGATCACGCCCGTCTCCCGTGAGTCGCCGATCGGACAGCCGCCGAGGAAGTGGGCGGTCAGCGGCATGCCCATCAGTTCGCCCACGTTGCTGCCGGCGAAGCCGTTGATCTCCGCGGCGATCGCCGACGCGCTCTCCGTCGCCGCCCTGATCTGCTTGGGGTTGGGGGAGCCATGACCCTGACGAGCCGTCAGAAGACCTCTGCCCGCGCCCTTCGGTTTCAGATAGGTGGTCAGGGAGTTGTCCAGGGACTGCATCACCAGGCCGATGATGGTCCGTTCCGACCAGTGACGGTTGGAGATCGAGCGCAGCACCAGGAGAGGGTGACGGGCCGCGTTCGCCAGCCAGCCCAGGGCTCTGGACGACCCTTCCGCGTACGGGACCTGGAGGATCGACAGGCCGCCCATCGAGTTCGAGCCCTTGCCGTAGCGGACCGGTTCGATGTGGGTGTACTCGTCGGGGTGGATCGAGGACGTGATGGCGACTCCGCGCGTGAAGTCGGCCTTCGCCTGGCCGGTCGCCTTGCGATAGCGGCGGTCGTTGGTCTGGGCGCCGACCAGCGCCTCCGAGTTGGTACGGGTCAGTTCGCCCAACCGATCGGAGAGGTACGGCAGTTGACCGCCGGCCTTCATCCGGTGCAGCAGGGTCTGGGTGCCGTAGGTGCCGGCCGCGAGGACCACACGGCGGGCCGTGAAGGTACGCCCCTCGCCCTTCCCCTTCCCGCTCTTCCCCTTCCCGCCCCTCCTCCTCGCGCCTTTCCTCTGCGCGTCCGTCGGGAGCGTCGCCACCGCGTAGCCGCCGCGCGAGTCGTCCGTGACGGACAGGGCCGTCGTCAGGGGGTGGACGACCGCGCCCGCCTTCTCGGCCAGGTGGAGATAGTTCTCGTTGAGGGTGTTCTTCGCGCCGTGCCGGCAGCCCGTCATGCACTCACCGCACTCGGTGCACGCCTTGCGCGCGGGCCCGGCACCGCCGAAGTACGGGTCCGGAGCCTCCTCCCCCGGCGCCGCCCGCACTCCGCCCTCCGCGTCCTCGCCGTCACCGAAGAACACGCCGACCGGCGCCAGATGGAAGGTGTCGCCGACACCCATCCGCTCGGCCGCCGCCTTCAGATGGACGTCGGACGGGGTCATCGTCGGGTTGAGGCGTACGCCGAGCATGCGCCGGGCCTGGTCGTAGTAGGGGCGGAGCTCCTCCTGCCAGTCCGTGATGTCACGCCACTGGGGGTCCTCGAAGAACGGCTTCGGCGGTACGTAGAGGGTGTTGGCGTAGTTCAGCGAACCACCGCCGACACCCGCGCCCGCCAGCACCATCACGTTGCCCAGCAGATGGATGCGCTGGATGCCGTACATACCGAGCCTGGGAGCCCACAGGTAGTTCTTCAGGTCCCAGGAGTTCCTGGGAAGCGTGTCGCGCGTGAAGCGGCGGCCCGCCTCCAGTACGCCGACCCGGTACCCCTTCTCGGTCAGGCGCAGGGCGGTGACGGAGCCGCCGAAGCCGGAACCGACGACGAGGACGTCGTAGTCATAGTCGTCCTCGTGATCGCTGTCGTACGACACTTGCTCTCCTCGTTGAGAACAGAACTCTTGCTCGGCGCACAGCCGTTGACACAGGTGGGTCTCAGCGCAGCCTCAGTGCCTTCATCACCCTGAGGCTCCTGCTCATGAACTCCGCGTACTTCTCGTCGTCCATGCCCAGGGCCGGGGCCATCGGCAGCAGGCGCTGCTGGGCGATCGTCTGGGCCTCGGTGTACTTGAGGATGCCCTCGGAGCCGTGGCGGCGGCCGAGGCCCGAGTCCTTCATGCCGCCCATGGGGGACTGGACGCTGCCGTACGCGGACGCGTAACCCTCGTTGACGTTGACCGTGCCGCAGCGCACGCGGGCCGCGACGGCTCGGCCACGGGCGGCGCTCTTCGACCAGACCGAGGAGTTCAGGCCGTACGGCGTGGAGTTGGCGAGGTCCACCGCCTCGTCGTCCGTTGTGAAGCGGTAGATCGAGACGACCGGGCCGAACGTCTCCTCCGAGCAGACGGCCATCGGGGGCTCGACGCCGTCGAGGATGGTCGGCTCGTAGAAGTACGGGCCGATGTCGGGGCGGGCGGTGCCGCCCGCGAGGATCTTCGCGCCCTTCGCGACCGCCTCGTCGACGTGCTTCGTCACCGTCTCCAACTGGCGTTCGCCGACCAGCGAGCCCATGTCGGCGCCGTACGCCAGGGATTTGCCGAGCCGCATCGCCTTCGTACGGGCCACGAAACGCTCCACGAACGCGTCCGCGATCGACTGGTGGACGTACAACCGCTCGATGGAGATGCAGAGTTGACCGGCGGAGGAGAAGCAGGCCCGGACCGCGCCCGCCGCCGCCTTCTCGACGTCGGCGTCCTCCAGGACCAACATGGCGTTCTTGCCGCCGAGTTCGAGCGACACGCCGACCAGGCGCGCGGCGGCGCCCTGCGCGACCTCACGGCCGGTGCGGGTGGAGCCGGTGAAGGAGACGTAGTCGGCGTGCTTGACGACCTCGGGGCCGATGACCGGGCCCTCGCCGAGGACGACCTGGAAGACATCTGCGGGCAGACCGGCCTCAATGAGCAGGTCCCTGGCCCAGAGGGCCGTCAGGCAGGTCTCCGTGTCCGGCTTCATCACGACCGCGTTGCCCGCGACGAAGGCCGGTATCGCGTCGCCGACGGACAGTTCCAGCGGGTAGTTCCAGGGGGCGATCTGGCCGACCACCCCACGCGGGTGGCGCAGTTCGGTGACCTTGGTGAGGGTGGGCATCGCGCCCGCGTGCCGCTTCGGCTTGAGGTAGCGGGGGGCCGTGCGGCCGTAGTGACGGGCGGCCACGGCGACGGCCTGGACCTCCTCGTGTGCGTGCAGGCGGGCCTTGCCGGTCTCCAGCTGGATGAGGTCGAGGACCTCCGCCTGGCGTTCCAGCACCAGGTCGTGGAAGCGGAGCAGCACGGCGGCGCGCTGTCGTACCGGGGTCTGCTCCCAGACCGCCTGGGCCACGCGGGCCCGCTCGTACGCCTTCTCCACGTCCTCGGGGGTGGACTCGGGCAGGTCTGCCAGCTTCTCGCCGGTGAACGGGGTGTGGTTGGCGGTACGACCGGAGCCGACGACACCCTTGGTGAGCTGGGCGATCAGCTCGGGCGTCACCACGTCGGCGGCGGTGCGGGCGCCTGTGGGCGCGGGTGCCAGGGGGTTCGTACCGGTGGGGGCGTCTGTGCCGGGCTTTACCGGGGCCTGCGAGTCCGTCATGAGCCGCAGGGTATGACGGCTCGGAGGCTTTGGGTACCCATGGGTAACCCGGATTCACCGACTACGCACATCAGGCCGGCATACCGCCAGTGAGCGCTGGCAACGAATCCGCTGATCAGGGCGTTGGCCATCCCTGTGCGCACGGAGGGGACAGCGGGATGAATCACCTCTCGCTCACCCCTCACTCACCCCTCGCTCACTACTGCTCGATTTCGAGCCGGTCGCGCGCCCCCTTGAAGACCTCGGTCCCCCGCTTCTCGTCCGGTGTCCCCTTGGGCATGTCGACGCGCAGTTCGTACAGCCGGCTGTCGTCGGTCAGGATCATGATCTGCATGACCCGGACGAGCCTGCCCTCGGTGTCGTACGTGGTGTCGGCCTGGACGGCCTCGTAGCCGTCGAAGGTCGTGTTGGTGTACTGGGTGCTCGACTGCCCGTACCCGGCCCAGGTCTCGGCCGCCTTCTCCGCCTGGCCCATGGGCGAGCGGGGTGCCTTGTCCCACAGGGTGAGTCGCACCTGGACGACCCCGTCGTTGTCGTAGAGCGCCATCCGCGGCTGGTCGTCGGCGTCACCCTGCTCGTGGAAGCGGACGTACTGGCGGGGCAGGGCGAGGACCGCCCTCAGATCCTTCTCGTCATGGTCCAGCCAGTTGTCGAGGGTGGGCAGTGCCCCGGTCGTCGCGGGGACGGGGGTCGGGGCGCCGCTCACCCGCTCTCCCACGGCGGCCTCACTGCTGTCGCTGGTCTCGACGAGCACACCCTGGAACAGCCCGCCCACGGCTACGAGGACCACGGCACCGGCCAGGAGCGCGAGGGCGGTACGCAGGGGGCGCCGACGCCGCGCCGGCTTGGGAGCGGACAGCGAGGCGGCACGGGTCTCGGCGGAGGGCTCGGGCGCGGGAGGGGCGGGCAGCGAGGTGCCGGGTACGGGAGTCTCGTGCACCGGGGTGCCCGGTGCGGGTGTCCCCGGCGACTCGTGCAGCGAGGTGCCGGGTACAGGAGTCTCGTGCACCGGGGTGCCCGGTGCGGGTGTCTCCGGCGCGGACTCGGGTGCGGCGCCGGCCCCGCGCAGCTGTACCGTCCCCCGGTCGTCCGTCAACTCCCGCATACTGGAGGCGTCCTGAGCCTCCGTCACCTCGCCACGCTCCGGTGTCCGCGGCAGCGGCCAGCCCTTGGCCACCGCCTCCAGGCCCGCGCTAACCGCGTCGGCGCCGGGGCGCTCAGCGGGGTCCTTCGCCAGCAGCCGCACGAGCAACGGGCCGAGTGGGCCCGCCTGTTGGGGCTGGGGCGGCTCGGCGGCGAGGATCGCGGCGAGCGTGGACTCCAGGGTCGTACGGCGGAAGGGGGACCAGCCCTCGACGGCCGCGTACAGGAGTACGCCGAGCGACCACAGGTCGGAGGCGGGGCCGGCGCCCCGGCCCGACATGCGCTCGGGTGCGATGAATTCGAGGGAGCCGACGAACTCCCCGCTCATCGTGAGGGATTCCTCGCCCATGATGTGGGCGATGCCGAAGTCGGTGAGGACGACCCGGCCGTGCGGGCCGATCAGGACGTTGGCGGGTTTCACGTCCCGGTGGACGATCCCGACGGAGTGCGCGGCGCGCAGCGCCCCGACCACGGCGAGGCCGATGCGCGCGGACTCGGCGGGCTTGAGGGCGCCGCGCTGAAGCATCTCGTGCAGCGACTCGCCGCGCACCAACTCCATGACGATCCAGGGAAGTCCGTCCTCGACGACGACATCGTGGACGGAGACGGCCGAGGGATGGTCGACGCGCGCGGCGGCCCGCGCCTCCCGGTGGAGACGGTGGGCGATGCGCTGACGGGCGGCGTCCCGCGGGTCGCCGGGCAGCCTCGGCTGCTTGACGGCGACCTCACGCTCGACGAGTTCGTCCTGGGCCCGCCACACGGTGCCCATGCCACCGGAGCCGATGCGCTCGGCCAGCCGGTACCGGCCACCGACCAGCCGGCCCTCGTCGCCCTTGCTCCCCCCGCCCCTGCCGGCCCCGTCTTCCCCGCCGTTGCTCATGTGCCATCCCTACCGTGCGGGGCGGACGCTTGTCGACGCCGGTTCAGGGCGTCCGTCGTACGACGGGGCAGTGCCGTACGTCCCACCGTCGCCGCCAGTTTGCGCAGCCGCCGCCAGTCCATGGGGGGCGTCGGCGCGGGAACCCCGGGCCGGTGACGGGGTACGCGGACGCGCAGGGCGCCCGGTTCGACGCGGCAGCGGACGGGGGTGGGCAGGACGAGGGCCTCGCCGTCGAGGCCGACCTCGATCTCGGGCAGGTCGGCCTCGACGACGACCTCGTGGGCGGTGACGACGGTCAGGCCGGTGGCGTACCGGCCGAGCAGCAGTTCGGCGGCCTGGGCCGCGTCCTCGACCTTGATGCCCAGCACCCCCAGGATGCCTGCGTCCAGGCTCTCGCGGCGACCGAGGCCGACCAGGTCGTCCATGCGGTAGCGGTTGTTGCTGACCAGCACGGCCTGCGGCGCGTGGATGACGGTCTCCCCCGGCTGCTTCCGTGCCTGCGGGTAGGCCCGTGCGGTCAGTGTCGGGCCGCGCTCGAAGGTGAGCAGCTCGGGCAGCAGGTCCAGGGTGGTGCCGACCTTGTCGTCTCGGTAGGCGGGGCTCTGCACGATCGAGGCGTACGCGCCGAAGGAGGCGTTGTTGACGAAGGGGCGGCTGTCCGCCGTACCGCCACCGCTGTCGAGGAAGCCCAGGTCCACCTTCACCTCAACCCCGCCCGCGTTCGTGAGGGCGTCGAGGCAGGCCGCCGGGTCGTCCCGGTCGAGGCCGAGGTCCATGGCGAAGTGGTTGCGCGTACCGGCGGACACGACGAGGAAGGGCAGGCCGTGTTCGGCGGCGACGCCCGCGACGAGGGCCTGGGTGCCGTCGCCGCCGGCCACGCCGAGCAGATCCGCGCCGGACGCGACCGCCGCCCGGGCCAGGGCGACGACGTCCTCGGGCTCCGGCTTGTCGGTGTCCAGCAGATGGACGCGGGCGCCGAGCCGCTCCGCCTTCTCGCGCAGCCGGAAGCGCTCGACCTTTCCGCCGCCGGAACGCGGGTTCATGAGGAGGAAGGGCCGGACGGGCGCGGGCGACTCGTACTCGCGGACCGGTACGACATGGGACTTGGTGCTGCTCAGCGCGAACTTTCCGGCCCACAGGGCGACGCCCCACAGGACGAGGGACGCCAGCGCCGGCCCCAGCAGGTTGGCGGCGGCGAAGAGGGCGACGACGGCGACGGGGGTGGCGACGGCCAGGACTGCCCCCACACCCCGCACGAGGCCGCGCCGGGCGAGCGCCCACCACAGGGCGGAGGCGGTGAGCACGGCGCCACCCGCGCCGACCAGCGCGAGCAGCAGGCTGCCCATGCCCGCGTATCCGATCGGCAGCAGTACGGCCAGCCCGGCCGCTCCGAGCGCACCGCGCGCCGCCCATCGTTGCCGGGCGTGCGCACGCCCGAACAACTCGTTGCCCACGCCGGTACTCATGTCCATGTCGACGTTTTAGCAGAGTTCGCAATCCGCCCGTACACGGAAGGAACAAAGCGGGCATTCAAGGGTGACCCGGCTCACCCCGCCGAGCAGGATGATCACGGCGCTCTTACCTTGAAGACACGATCGGGTCACGGTATCTTCACGAGCCAGTCGCCACGTATACCAGATAACGGCGCGCGCATTCGCACTTCACACTTCACACTTATTGGAGAACGTGACGATGACCGTGCCCGAAACAGCTTCTCCGAGACGGCGCGAAACAGAGATACCCGAAACAGAGGTACGGCATCACGTCTCGCGGGCCGAACTGCGCGGCACCCGGGTGCGGCTGGCCGGGTACGCGTATCTGCACCGGGTGGAGACGCACGAGGTCACCACCGAACTCGTCCTGCGCGAGCGGGAGACGGGAACGGAGTACCGGCTGCCCGTCACCCACACCGTGTCCCCGTGCCTGGGCGCCGACGAGGACGAGGGGCGGTACTCGTACGAGAAGGCCGGGTTCGAGGCGGCCTTCGACATAGACACCGTCGCCGGCGGATCGCCCCTCGACGACGGGCTGTGGGACATATCCCTCTCCGTCGGAGCCCAGGGGCTCGCACGCGAGGTGCGCATAGGCAGCAGACGGGCGGACCGGCTGCCCGGCCGTCCGGACGTACGGATCACGGAGACCGTACGCGGTCGGCGTGCCGTCACCCTCTACACCACCGTCCCGTACGGCAACTACACGATCGACCTCGGCGAGCGGAAGCACCCTGTGCTGAAGCGCCTCGCCTTCGGCGACATCCGCTGGCACGCCGGCCGGCCGACCGAGCTGCTGATAACGGGCCGCTGCACGCTCGGCGCGTACCCGCGCGGGGCACTGACCGTGCATCTGCGCAACGAGGACGCGGAGGGCGCCACGGCGGTGTTTCCCGCCGTACGGCCCGCGCACGGCGAGCAGTTCACCGTCCATGTGCCCGTGACCGAGCTGGCGCCGGGAGTGTGGAGCGGCGAACTCCGGCTCGGAGAAAGAGTGTTGCCCCTGCCCCAGCCGCCGAAGAAGTTGGGTGCGGCCAAGTGGTGGCGCCGGAGCGGGCTTTGGTACGCGAAGCCGGTTTCCCGTTCCGGTGGCGGTTTCGCCCTGAGGGTGGGAAGAACCGGAAAGGCGGGACTTGTCAGGGCGGCAGTCGGTCTCTGAATTCGCCGCCGCCATCGCTTTTCCGGTCACACACCTGGGGTGAACGTGTCCAGGGCGACATCGAAATACTCCTTCGCCATCCGCAGTTTGCCGACGGGTGCCGACACCCACACGTCGTACATCCGCCCGCCCTCTTCCCAGCACAGGTCGTACGTGTGCCGGGGTCCCTCGGCCGCGCTGAAGCCGTCCCAGGTGAACTCCCAGAGGGCGGCGACCTGTTGGCCGTGCACGGTCTCGGTGACCCGGCCGTCGCGGTAGCCCGGGTTCGAGGACGGCCCCGCCGCGTCCGCCCGCCTCATCACCGCGAGCGGGCCGCCCGGTTCGGGGTCGACGACCCTGACGCCGAGCCGGAAGGTCTCCCCGGGCGACAGATAGAAGACGCGCTCCCCCTGCTCGGTACGCGTGAAGTCGTCCCGGACGGCGAGCGAGAAGCCACGGGGATCGTGCGCGAGGCGGTAGCCGGAGGGAGCGGTCCGTGAAGAACGGGAGGGCGCGGTCGTACCGGGCGACACCGTCGCCCCCGCAGTGCCCGACACCGCCGCTGTCGCCGTCGCCGTGCTCCCCGGCGCGCCGCCTCCGCCCTCCCCCGAGTTCATCAGCAGCGCCGCCGCCGAGACCCCCGCCCCGGCAAGCGCCGCGACCAGCACCGCGGCAACGAGCACGGAGCGCCCGGCGGGCCGCGCCGGCTTGTCCGCCGTACGCGCGGCGTCCATACGGGACGCAGCCGTACGGCGGGAGGCTGTCGGCGTCGCGTCCCGGCCGGGTTCCTCCCGCCGGTCCTGGTGCCGGGCCGGCGAGTACCCGGCCGACAGCTTCGGCGTACGCCCGGTCGCCCGGAACGCCCGCAGCATCCGCTCCGCCTCCGCCGCGTCCAGGCGCCGCTCGGGATCGCGTTCGAGGAGCCCCCGTACGACGGGCAGAAGCGGCGCGGCCTGCGCCGGTGGCCGTACCTCGTCCATCACGACGGCGTGCAGGATGCCGCCCAACGAGTCGCGCCGGAACGGCGATTCGCCGCTGAGCGCCGTGCAGAGCAGCGCGCCGAGCGACCACAGGTCGGACTCCGGCCCGGTCCTGATCCCCGACATCCGCTCGGGGGCGGTGTACTCGGGCGAGCCGACGAAGGAGCCGCTCTCGGTGAGCGTGGTCGCGCCCTCTACCTGGGCGATACCGAAGTCGGTGAGGACGATCCGGTCGGTGGAGTCCTCCATCAGCACGTTCGCGGGCTTGATGTCCCGGTGCAGGACCCCGGCGGCATGGGCCGTGCCCAGGGCGCCGAGCAGCGCGATGCCGATCCGGGCGGCTTCCTCGGCGTCGACGGGGCCGTCCCGGGAGATCCGGTCGGCGAGCGAGTCGCCGTCGGTCAACTCCATGACGATGTACGGGCGCTGGTCGTCCTCGACGACATCGTGCACGACGATGATGTGCGGGTGGCGCAACTGGGCGACCGCGCGCGCCTCGCGCAGGGTGCGGTCGCGCCGCAGCCGGGCCTCGTCCGCCGAGAGGGAGGTGTCCTGCGTCAGTTCCTTGACCGCGACCCGTCGTTCGAGCAGCTGGTCGGTCGCCCGCCAGACGACACCCATGCCGCCCCGGCCGAGCCTCGCCTCCAGGCGGTACCGCCCGGCGATCACACGGAAGCTGTCCCCCTCGGTCCCCATGAGCCTCATCATGCCGCACCGGAGAACGGGGCTCCGAGGCGGTGAGCAGCGGATGACCGACAACCGCCGTACCAGGGCGGCTGCCTGCGGGGAGCAACGGGGAACGGGGTCAGCCGGAGTTCGGGCGCCACCCCCGCAGCACCGTTGTGAACTGTTCGCGTACGGTCGCCCAGTCGGCCGCCGGAGCGGACATGTAGATCAGGTACTCGGTTCCGTCCCGGTCGAGATAGGCCTGCTCGACGGCCCGCCGCAGGCCGGGAAACTCCGAGTCCTTCGCCAGGGCGGTCCAGGTGAAGTCCCAGAGTGCGCCCTTGCGGTCGCGGTAGACGTTCGACTCCAGGCTCACCCTCTGGTACCCGCTGAGCCGCTTGAGCTGCTGCTCCAGGTCGAGCAGGTGCAGGTAGGGGTCGTCGAAGTCCGGGGACTCGTCGATGGCGATACGGAGGAAGTGCTTTCCGCCGTCGGGCGTGTAGTCGATCTGGTCGTTCTCGACCTTCCGCGTCCACCCCTCGGGCAGCGAGAGGCTGAAACCGGCCGGATCGTCGACACGCACCCAGCCCTTCGGCACGTCGGAGGCGGTGGCAGCGGCGGAGGGAGTGGCAGTGACGGACGGAGAGACCGGGGCGGCGGAACCGGCGTTCCGCGCCCCCGGGTTCCACTGGTGCAGCGCGAGCGCCCCGCCCCCGCCGAGGAGCACGACCAGCGCGGCGACGAGGACGGTACGGCCCCGGCGGCGTGGCCGGCCCGGGGCAGAACCGACGACGGTCCCCTGATGCGGCGTGGGTGAGCCGGCTGTCGCCCCGCCTATCCGGAAGGTCCCGACCTCCCCCAGCCCGGGCGCCCGCATCGACCCGGCGTGAAGCGTCGGCACATACTGCTCGGCCGAGCGGGGCCGTCGCCCCTCCGCCGCCTCCGCGAGCATCTGCTCGGCCTCGGCCGCCGCGGGCCGTACGGCGGGATCCTTGAGGAGCAGGGCCTTGATGACGGGCGCGAGCGGACCGGCGTACCGCGGCTCGGCGGGCTCGTCCTCGACGACCGCCTGCATGGTGGTCAGCGGTGAGGTACGCCGGAACGGGGACCGGCCCTCGACGGCCGTGTACAGCGTGGCGCCGAGCGCCCACAGGTCGGAGGACGGACCCGGGTCCTCGCCGCGCAGCCGCTCCGGGGCGAGGTAGTCGACCGACCCGACGATCTCTCCCGTACGGGTGATGTTGGTGTCCCCGTCGACCTGGGCTATGCCGAAGTCGGTGAGCAGGACGCGGCCGTCCTGGGAGAGGAGAACGTTGCCGGGCTTGACGTCCCGGTGCAGTACGCCGGCGGCGTGCGCGGCGGTCAGCGCGCGCAGCACCCACAGTCCGATCCTGGCGGCCTCGCGCGGCTCGACGCGCCCGGCCTCCTTGACCGCGTCGGCCAGCGAGTTGCCCTCGACGAGTTCCATCACGATCCAGGGCCGGCCGTCGTGGTCGAGTACGTCGTGCAGGGTGACGACGGCGGAGTGGTTGATCCGCGCCGCCGCGCGCGCCTCGGCCCGGGTGCGGGCGAGCAACACGGCCTTCTCGCTCTCGGACACGTACAGCGCGGCCGTCAACTCCTTGACGGCGACGGCACGGTGCAGCAGTTCGTCGTGCGCACGCCACACCCGGCCCATGCCACCGCTGCCGATGACGTCGACGAGCCGGTAGCGGCCCGCGAGGAGCAGGCCCTGCATCTGATTCACGTTTCCCCGCAATGGTCTTGGCAGGGGCAAGACTAGGGAGCGCCCTCGCCGGAGGGAACCACAGGGGTGCCTACGGGGACAGCACTGTGACGGTTCTGCCCAGCGGGCGGAACCCCGTGGTCAGCCGGTGAACCGGTAGGTGGCCGCCGCCTGCTCGTACAGACGGGTCACCTCGTCCCGCTCGGCCTCCGGCCCGCGCAACTGGACCACGTGATAGCGCCCGTCGACGACTATCGCGAGATTGCGTACGAACACCTCGCTGCCGGAGCTGTTCTGCCAGGTGAACTGCCCCTCTGCCATGGTCCGTCCGCCCACCTCGATGGTCCGCATCCCGCTGGACGTGGCCCAGGTCGAGTCGCGGAAGGGCTGCAGCTCGTACTCCCGCTCCCGCTGGTACGCCATCGGATCGGCGCCGTACGCCTGCGTGGTGTCCCGGCCCGGTACGACGATGAGCTGGAACGAGCCGTGCGAGTACACGACTTGGCCGCGCCCGTTCTTGGCCGCCCGGTCCCAGCCGTTGGCGACGGCGACACGGAAGCCCTCCGGGTCGGTGCGCACGGTGAATCCGGCGGCGGCATCGGGCCCGGAGGGCTCCTGCGTCTCGGACGAACCGGTCGACGGGGAGGCGCTGTTGTCGTTCCCGCTGCCGGGCGAGGTCTGCTCGGGCCGCGGTTCGCTGCTCGCGTCCGGGTTGTCGGCCGACTGCTCCGGCGCCGCGCTCGCCTCTCCGGCGGAACCGGTCCGGTCCCCGCTCTGCGCTCCGCTGCTGCCGGCCTTCGGCATGAAGTACATGGCGTACGCGATCGCCGCGGCCAGTGCGAGCAGTATCAGGAGGAGCAGGTTGCGGCCCAGTTTGCGCGGCGCCCGCTGTTCCTTCCTGGCCCGCTTGTGCCGGCCGTGCGGACCGGTCGCGGGCAAGCCCGCCCGGCGCCTGCGCACCAGCTCGCCGCGGCGCCGCACGATCGGCAGGCGGCGCGGATCGGTGGGCGGCGCGGCGACGATGTGCACGCCGGCCTCAGGCTCCGGCGCCGACCGGACTAGGGAGCGCAGCCAGCCGTTCAACTCCTCGACGTCGAGCCGCTCGGTGGGGTCCTGGCGCAGCAGCGACTCCACGACGGGCCTCAGCGGCCCGCACTCCTCGGCGAAGGCGGGCGGCTCGGCACACACCAGCTGCACCAGCTCCGCCGTCGACTCCTCCGGGTAGGGCGCATGCCCCTGTACGGCCCTGAAGAGCAGCGCGCCGAGCGCCCACAGGTCGGTCGCGGGCCCGATGGGCGCGGCGAGCTGCCAGTTCTCGTGCACGGGACCGGCCTGCTCGGGCGCCCATCGCTCGGTCACCGCCCCGACGACGGCCATCCGTGCCTGGCGCGCCCGCTCGGCGGCCAGCGCGGTGGCGGGCCCCCGCCTGGGGGCATCGGCGACCGCCGTGCCGCCCCAGCGGCCCGGGGGCCGGCCGGGAACACGGTCGGCCGGCGGGGGCTGGTCCTGGGGGTGGGCGTGAGTGGGCGGCCAGGGCTGCTGCCGCGGAACACTGTCGGCGACCCCGCCCGTCGCGGCGCCGTGTCCCCCGGCGGGGAGAGCGGTACGTGCTTGTCCGGCGTGCCCGACCTGCCCCGTAAACCCGGCGGCGGGGCCGGCTGCACCGTTCCAGGCGGTCGCGGGTCGCACGCCGTAGGGGTCGGCGATCTGCCCCGGAGGCGGAGTGGCCGGGACCCGTTCCACTCCGGTGCCGTGCGCACCCACACCGGCGCCACCGGCCGCCTCGACCGAAGGCCGGGCGCCGGGCAGCGCGGTGCGCCCGCTCTGCTCGGCCTCCTGCACCCGGGCCGCGGCCCGGGCTCCCGCCCGATACGCGGCGATCGCCCCGGCCCGCGCCGCCCGGATGTCCCCGCCGGTCTCCAACGCGCGCCGCTCGCCCCCGGCGGAGCCTCCGCTGCTCTCATCGACTCCGGCCCCGGGCACCCCGCCACTGGTCCGCGCCTCGATGGCCGCACGCCGGGCAGCCTCGGGATCGACTGCGGCATCCCCGGCGAACGTCCCCCCGGAAACCCCGTGACCCCCACCCCCACCGGGATGCCCCGCACCGGTACCCGGAGCGCCAACTGCCGCGCCGCCTATGGCCTTCGCGTCCCCCAACGCCTCGGCAGCCCCCGGCCCGTCCCGGCCGGGTACCGGGTCGTACCCGCACAGCGCCTCTTCCGCCGCCCCGGCCGCCAGCCCTGTGAGCATCACTCGCCCGTCGTCGCAGACCAGCACCGTGCGCTCGGTGATGTTGCGGTGCACCCAGCCGTGGGCGTGCAGCACCCGCAGGGCCATGAGGACGTCGGCGGCGACCTCGGCCGCCCGGTACGGCGTCAGCGGCTTCTCGGCGAGCAGCGACTCCAGCGACCGGGCCGGCACCAGTTCACTCACTATCCACAGCGAACCGCCCTGCGCGAACACGTCGAAAACCTGGTCGAGCCGTGGGTGATCGGGGATGGACGCGGCGGCCTGCGCGGCCTCGATGGCACGCCGTACAGCCGGATCGCTGGGCCGTCGGGTGGCCGTTGACCGCGCGGCAGCGCCTCGCGCCCGCCGCCCGTCCCGCGCCACGAACCCGTCCGGCAGCCCGTCCGAGTCGAGTACCTCGGCCTCGACGACCTCGGGCAACGGAACCTGCCTGACCAGTACTTCCTGCCCGCTGTAGGTGTCGAAGGCCCGGATCTCCGCCTGCTCGAACTCATCGGACGGCGTCAGCGGCAGGCGATAGCGGTCGGCGAGTACCCGCCCCGCGTATTCCTCCACAGCGCCTCCCCCGGCCGCCCGGCTGCTCAATTCCGTTCGCCTTACGTCCCGTTCTGCATGCGTACGGTCCGCAACCACTCACGATACGTGCCGGAGGCAACTCGCAAAGAGGGGATCCGAGATCTCACGGCCTCAACTCGGAACCGCGCACATCACGATTGCGGCTCGAACGTCTCCGTGAACGTCCGCCATGTCTCCTTGCGCAGCTCACTGTCCCAATTGGACGCCTTCGCCGTGTACATGAGCGCATGCCCGAGTTGGTCGTTGACGACGAACCCCCGGTCCACCGACCGGTACTTCGTCCCGCCCTCGGCGTAGGTGAACTCCCAGTCGGCCGTGTTCCAGCCGCGGTAGTCCACCTTTTCTATTCGGATCCTGTCGTACTGCGAACGCGTCATGTACTGCTCCTGGGTCTTCCAGTCCGCCACGGGATCATCCTTGGGCGTGGTGGTCCATCCGACGAGCAGCTTCTGTCCGTCGGGCCCCGCGAAGCGGGCTCCCGCGGCCCCCGTGGACTCGTACTTCCACCCGGCGGGCAGTCCGATGGAGAACCCCTGCGCGCTCTTGTACGGGGACACGCGCGCGGACCCGCCGGACTCGCTCGCCGTCGCACTGGGCGAGTTCTTCGATCCCGATCCCGTGCCCGAACCGGTGCCCGACTCCCCGCCCGCCGTGGCGTCGGCGCTCTGCCCGCCGTCCGTACGGGTGTCGTCGTCCTTGTCCTCCTTGGTTTCCGCGGAGGCGGACGCCGTGGACGTCGCCTTGGCCCCGCCGCCCTTCGCCCCGTCGGCGGAACTGCCGGTGGAGCCGTCGCCTCCGAGGAGGATGGCCAGCACCACGCCGAGCACGATGACCGCGACGACCACCGCGATGATCACCAGCGTCCGCTTGGGCACCACATCGGTGAGGGACGCCCTGGGCACGGACCGGGGCGGCAGATCCGGCGGCGGCACCACAGGCCACCCCGAACTCCGCCCGCCGGTACCGGAGTCACCCGTCTGGGCCCCATTTTCGCGAGCCTGGCCGTCCCGAGCCCCGGGAACAACGGCCCCCTGAGCAGTGCCTCCGGCCTGCTTCCCGGACTCCTCCGCACCACCACTCTTCGCGGCCTCGCTCGCCACCCCGGCGGAGGCCACGCTCCCGGAAGCCGCACTCCTGGAAGCCGCAGCGCCCGTACCAGCCCCGGCAGACCCGGCGGAGTCGGCGGAGTCGGCGGAGTCGGCGGACTTCGTACGGACCGCCGCCGCCCCGGCGCCCGCCGCGACGGCCGCCTTCTTCACGGACCGGAACGCCCCGCGGAGCCGTTCGCCGGCCTCCTCGCCCCGCTTGCCCCCGGAGCCCGCGTCGGCCGGACTCGCGCTCTCCGCGCCCTTGTCCGCCCGCTTGCCCTTGCCGGGGAGGGGCGGCAACGGCACCACCTTCGTGGCGTCCATCGGCTCCGGCTCGGACTGCTTGGGCTCGGGACTGTGGATCACCGCGTTGAGCATCGTGCGCGCACCGGCGTCGTCGAGCCGCTTGGCGGGATCCTTGGTGAGCAGCCCGTAGATCACTTCCTTCAGCGGCCCCGCGTTCTTCGGCTCCTCCAGCTGTTCCGTCATCACGGCGGTCAGCGTCGCGATCGCGGACCCCTTGTCGTACGGCGGCACACCCTCGACCGACGCGTACAGCAGGCCGCCGAGCGACCAGAGGTCGGCGGCCGGGCCGGGCTTGTGGCCTCGGGCCCGCTCCGGCGAGATGTAGGAGGGCGCGCCGACGAGCATGCCGGTCGAGGTGATCGACGGGTCGCCCTCGACCTGCGCGATACCGAAGTCGGTGAGGACGACCCGGCCGTCCTCGGAGATCAGCACGTTCGACGGCTTCACATCTCGGTGCAGGATCCCCTCGCGGTGCGCGGACCTGAGCACGTCGAGGATCGCGAGGCCCACCTCTGCCGCGCGCTGCGGCTCCAGCAGCCCGTCCTCACGGATGACCTCGGCGAGCGACTTGCCCTCGACGAGCTCCATGACGATCCACGGCCGGTCGTCCTCCTCGACCACGTCGAAGACGGTCACGGCACTGTTGTTGCGGATCCGCGCGATCGCCTTGGCCTCGCGCAGCGTCCGCGTGATCAGCCGCCGCTTCTCGTCCTCGTCGATGCTCCCCGGGAACCGCAGCTCCTTGACGGCGACGGTCCGGCCCAGGGTTTCGTCCTCCGCGCGCCATACGGTGCCCATGCCGCCGCGGCCGAGGACTCCTCCCAGCCGGTACCGCCCGGCGAGGAGACGCTCGCTCTTGTCCTGACGGGATGATGCTCCCGCCCGCTCCGCCTCCGACATGCGTCCCCTCATGCAACCCGCCCTGACAGAGCCTCCATTGTCCCTCACCCGACAACCGGCCGACGCCCCGGGTGCCTCTCGGGACGGACGGCGGCCCGTGGGAAGGGAGAGCGCGTGAAGCCCACGCTCTGCCGTCCCACCTGCTGTGAGTCCCTCCTCACTCTCCGAACGAACCCGGACGCGAACGCGGACCCCGATCTCGAACCGGCCCCACCCGCCGCCGAGTTCTGCCCCCGCACCCGTAGAACGGACGGGTGCCGAGCGAAGATCCCAGCTCACGACACCCGTTCGAGTGACGTTCAGGAATTCGACAGGAACGGCTGGGAGGTCGCCGGAAGTTCGAAGTCGGAGGTTCGACGGCAGAAGTCGCCGAGGCGTCAGAGCGGGGCGATGTCCGGCGCACCCAGCCGCGCCGCGTCCGCCGTCAGGTCGTCCGGCTGGCGCTGCGACTCGCGCTCCGCCTCGACCCGCTTGTCGTAGTGCTCGACCTCGCGCTCGATCTGGTCCTTGTCCCAGCCGAGGACGGGCGCCATCAGCTCCGCCGCCTCACGGGCGCTGCGCGTCCCCCGGTCGAACGTCTCGATCGAGATCCGGGTCCGCCGTGTCAGCACGTCGTCCAGGTGCCGCGCGCCCTCGTGCGAGGCGGCGTACACGATCTCCGCCCGCAGATAGTCCTCCGCCGACTGCAGTGGCTCGCCGAGCGTGGGGTCCGCCGCGATCAGATCGAGAACCTCCTGCGCCAGTGAGCCGTATCGATTCAGCAGGTGCTCCACACGCACCACATGGAGGCCGGTGCGCGCGGCTGTCCGCGCCCGCGCGTTCCACAGCGCGCGATAGCCCTCGGCCCCCAGCAGCGGCACGTCCTCCGTCACGCACTCGGCGACCCGCTGGTCGAGCCCGTGCACCGCCGCGTCGACCGCGTCCTTCGCCATCACCCGGTACGTCGTGTACTTGCCGCCCGCCACGACCACGAGCCCCGGCACCGGATGCGCCACCGTGTGTTCGCGGGACAGCTTGCTGGTGGCGTCGGACTCGCCGGCGAGCAGGGGCCGCAGGCCCGCGTACACGCCCTGGACGTCGTCCCTCGTCAGCGGCACCGCGAGCACCGAGTTCACGCGCTCCAGCAGATAGTCGATGTCGGCGCTGGACGCCGCCGGGTGGGCCTTGTCGAGGTCCCAGTCGGTGTCCGTCGTCCCGACGATCCAGTGCCGGCCCCACGGGATCACGAACAGCACGGACTTCTCGGTGCGCAGGATCAGCCCGGTCGTCGAGTGGATCCGGTCCTTGGGCACGACCAGATGGATGCCCTTGGACGCCCGGACGTGGAACTGGCCGCGCTCGCCGACCATCCCCTGAGTGTCGTCGGTCCACACCCCCGTGGCGTTGACGATCTGCCGGGCGCGGATCTCGTACTCCCCGCCGCCCTCGACGTCCCGCACCCGCGCTCCGACGACGCGCTCGCCCTCCCGCAGAAACCCGGTCACCCGCGCACGGTTGGCGACTTTCGCACCGTATGCCGCGGCCGTGCGCACCAGGGTGGCCACATAGCGGGCGTCGTCCATCTGAGCGTCGTAGTACTGCAACGCTCCGACCAGCGAGTCCTTCTTCAAGGCGGGCGCGACACGCAGGGCGTGACGGCGGCTCAGGTGGCGGTGCACAGGCAGGCCCCGCCCGTGCCCGCGGGCCATCGACATCGCGTCGTAGAGCGCGACGCCCGCCCCCGCGTACAGCCGCTCCCAGCCCTGGCGCTGAAGCGGGTACAGAAACGGCACCGGCTTCACCAGGTGCGGTGCGAGCCGTTCCAACAACAGTCCGCGTTCCTTCAACGCCTCCCGCACGAGGGCGAAGTCGAGCATCTCCAGATAGCGCAGGCCACCGTGGACCAGCTTGCTGGACCTGCTCGACGTGCCCGACGCCCAGTCACGGGCTTCCACCAGCCCCGTGGCCAGACCGCGGGTCACGGAGTCGAGCGCGGTGCCCGCACCGACCACGCCGGCGCCCACGACCAGCACGTCCAGCTCACGCTCGGCCATTGCTGCCAGTGACTCGGCGCGCTGCGCCGGTCCCAGTGCCACTGTCCTCATCGCTGCCTCCCGCTGTCGGTCGCGCCGGCCGTCCCGTACGGCCGGCTGATGGTGTAGCCGTACGGTTGCGCCTGCCCGAATCCCCTGCCCGAATTCTGACCGGGTTGCCCGACTTCGGCCACCACCCGCCCCCAGCCTGTGGACAACCCTCACAGAAACACCTGTGGAAACTCGCCCACCCAATCCCGCATATCGGTCATATTTACTCCTAGTCTGACATTGCGCTCGCTCGTCCAGTCCACAGGGCTTGCGCACCTGTCCTGCTTCGGCTACTGGGAAGGACGGCCCACGCATGCCCGCAGACCTCGCCGTCATCGGACTCGGACATCTCGGCCTGCCGCTGGCCCAGGCCGCCGTCGCCGCCGGCATCCCCACCCTCGGGTACAAGACCGGCCCCGAGGCCGGTTCCCTCACCGCCGCCGAACTGCGCCGGATGATCTCCAGAGGCTTCCGGACGGCCGCCGGTCCCGCCGAACTCGGCCGGGTACGCACCGCCGTCATCTGCGCGCCCACCCCGCGCGGCGCCGACGGAACCCTGGACCTGAGCCAGGTGGAGGCAGCCGCCCGCACCCTCGCCGCCTGCCTGCGCCCGCACACCACGGTGATCCTCGAGTCACCCGTACACCCGGGTACCACGGAGGAATTCCTGCGCCCCCTCCTCGAAGAGGGCTCCGGACTGCGGGCGGGCCGCGACTTCCACCTCGCCTACTCGCCCAGCCGTGTCGACCCCGGCAACCGCGACTTCACTCCCGCCAACACTCCGAAGGTCATCGGCGGCCTCACCCCCACCTGCACCGAGTCGGCCGCCGCCTTCTACGGCCGGCTCACCGACAAGGTGGTACGCGCGCGTGGACCACGGGAAGCGGAGACCGTGCAACTCCTGGAGAACAACTTCCGGCACGTCAACATCGCCCTCGTCAACGAGATGGCCGTCCTCTGCCACGACCTGGGCGTCGACCTGTGGGACGTCATCCGCTGCGCGGAGACCAAGCCGTTCGGCTTCCAGGCCTTCCGCCCAGGACCGGGCGTCGGCGGCCACGCCACTCCCCAGGACCTGCGGGGCCAGGCCGGCCGCACCCTGCGCATGGTGGAACTCGCCCAGCAGGTCAACAACCACATGCCCCAGTACGTCATCCAGCGCGCGGCCACACTCCTGAACGAGCACGGCAAGTCAGCCCGGGGCGCCCGCGTACTGCTCCTGGGCGTCACCTACAAGCCCGACCTCGCCGACCAGCAGGGCTCCCCCGCCCAGGAGATCGCGATGCGCCTGATGGAACTGGGCGCCTCCGTCAGCTACCACGACCCCCACGTCCCGTCCTGGAGCGTCCTGGACCGCCCCCTCCCGCGCGCGGACTCCTTCTACGAGGCGGCGGCCGACGCCGACCTGACGATCCTCCTCCAGCAACACCGCACGTACGACCTGCAGGGGCTGTCGGTGAAGGCGCAGCTGTTGCTGGACACGCGGGGGGCGACGCCTACGGGGGCGGCGCATCGGTTGTGAAGGGGGCGCGTGCAGGTGGCTGCGCCTCCGGGGCTGGTGGCGCGGGGGACGCTTGCGTCGGTAGCGTACGAAGGGGAGGCCATCGCAGCCGGGAGCGCTTTACTGCGGCGGGCTCCTGAATGGTTTACGGGTGTCCGCCCCTAATTTCCGTAGGGGCGGCCGCTCACCATCCGTAGGTCCACAAGATGCACCATCTCCGGCACCGGGCCGCCCGAAGACGGATCCGATCCCAGCGGGTGGGCTTGCGGTGACGACCCATGGGCGCCCCCTTCCGCGACACCGCCCATAGACCCGGTAGGCGGCTTGCTGGAACTCGGGCCGGGCCCCGATGGGCGGGGGTCCGGAACCGTGTCCCTGGAAGGGGGCGCTCCCGGAAACTGGGGCGCCGACACACACGCTAGCGGCCCCGCCAGCCTTGATCGGCCTACATTCGCTCCGGAAGCAACCGTGCGCCCCCCTCCCGCAAAACACGCCCTACCAAGCCCACTTGGGCACGCAAAGGGGCCCGGCCACCCCCACGGGTAACCGGGCCCCTTCGTCCACTCAAGCTCAGGCCACTCACGCCGCCCAGGCCAAGCGCAGCGGCACCTCACCGCATGTGCGTCGAGTCCGCCACCGTCACCTCGATGCGCTGGAACTCCTTGAGGTCGCTGTAGCCGGTGGTGGCCATGGCGCGGCGCAGGGCGCCGAAGAAGTTCATCGACCCGTCGGGAATGTGCGAGGGACCCATGAGGACCTCCTCCATCGTGCCGACCGTACCGAGGTCGACCTTCTTGCCGCGCGGCAGCTCCTCGTTCACCGCCTCCATGCCCCAGTGGTGGCCCTTGCCGGGCGCGTCCGTGGCGCGGGCCAGCGGGGAGCCCATCATCACGGCGTCGGCGCCGCAGGCGATCGCCTTGGGGAGGTCGCCGGACCAGCCGACGCCGCCGTCGGCGATCACGTGCACATACCGGCCGCCGGACTCGTCCATGTAGTCGCGGCGGGCGGCGGCCACATCGGCGACCGAGGTGGCCATCGGGACCCGGATGCCCAGCACGTTGCGCGTGGTGTGCGCGGCGCCGCCGCCGAAGCCGACCAGCACACCGGCCGCGCCGGTACGCATCAGGTGCAGGGCCGCGGTGTACGTGGCGCAGCCGCCGACGATCACCGGGACGTCCAGCTCGTAGATGAACTGCTTCAGGTTCAGCGGTTCGGCGGCACCGGAGACGTGCTCCGCGGAGACCGTCGTACCGCGGATGACGAAGATGTCCACGCCCGCGTCGACGACGGCCTTGGAGAACTGGGCCGTGCGCTGCGGGGAGAGCGCGGCGGCGGTGACCACGCCCGAGTCGCGCACCTCCTTGATGCGCGCGCCGATCAGCTCCTCCTTGATGGGAGCCGCGTAGATCTCCTGGAGGCGGCGGGTCGCGGTGTCCACGTCCAGCTCGGCGATCTCGTCGAGCAGCGGCTGCGGGTCCTCGTACCGCGTCCAGAGGCCTTCGAGGTTCAGGACGCCGAGGCCGCCCAGCTCGCCGATGCGGATCGCGGTGGCCGGGGAGACGATTGAGTCCATGGGGGCCGCCAGGAAGGGCAGCTCGAAGCGGTAGGCGTCGATCTGCCAGGCGATCGAGACCTCCTTCGGGTCGCGCGTACGACGGCTCGGGACGACGGCGATGTCGTCGAAGGCGTATGCCCTGCGGCCGCGCTTGCCGCGCCCGATCTCGATCTCAGTCACGTGTGTGGCCTTTCCATCCTTGGTTCTGCGCCTCCCAGTATCCCCGACGGGTACGACGAAGGCGGTCCCGGAGTACCTCCGGGACCGCCCCTCGCGCGTCCGGTTACCGCTCGCGCCTACTTACGGCTGTAGTTGGGCGCCTCTACCGTCATCTGGATGTCGTGCGGGTGACTCTCCTTGAGGCCCGCCGACGTGATGCGGACGAAGCGGCCCTTGGACTCCATCTCACCGACCGTGGCGGCACCGACGTACCCCATCGTCTGGCGCAGACCGCCGACGAGCTGGTGCAGCACGTTGGCCAGCGGCCCGCGGTAGGGCACCTGGCCCTCGATGCCCTCGGGGACGAGCTTGTCGTCGGAGCCGACGTCGGCCTGGAAGTAGCGGTCCTTGGAGTACGACTTCGCCTGGCCGCGCGACTGCATGGCGCCCAGCGAGCCCATACCGCGGTACGACTTGAACTGCTTGCCGTTGATGAACTGCAGCTCGCCCGGGGACTCCTCGCAGCCTGCCAGGAGGCTGCCCAGCATGACGGAGTCGGCACCGGCGGCGAGCGCCTTGCCGATGTCGCCGGAATACTGCAGGCCACCGTCGCCGATCACCGGGATGCCGGCGACACGGGCCGCGAGGGCCGCCTCGTAGATGGCCGTCACCTGCGGTACGCCGATGCCGGCGACCACCCGGGTGGTGCAGATGGAGCCGGGGCCGACACCCACCTTGATGCCGTCGACGCCCGCGTCGATCAGGGCCTGGGCGCCGTCACGCGTGGCCACGTTGCCGCCGATCACGTCGACGTGGACGCTCGACTTGATCTTCGACATCCAGCTCAGGGCGTTGCTGTTGTGCCCGTGCGAGGTGTCGACGACCAGGAAGTCCACGCCCGCCTCGGCGAGCGCCTGGGCGCGCTCCAGCGCCTCGGGGCTGGCGCCGACGGCCGCGCCGACCAGCAGCCGGCCCTCGGAGTCCTTGGCGGCACTCGGGTACTTCTCGGCCTTGACGAAGTCCTTGACCGTGATGAGGCCCTTGAGGAGGCCGGAGTCGTCGACCAGGGGAAGCTTTTCGATCTTGTGGCGGCGCAGCAGTTCCATGGCTTCGGTGCCGGAGATGCCGACCTTGCCCGTGACCAGCGGCATCGGCGTCATGACCTCGCGGACCTGACGCGAACGGTCGGTCTCGAAGGCCATGTCGCGGTTGGTGACGATGCCGAGGAGCTTGCCGTTGCCGTCCGTCACAGGGACGCCGCTGATGCGGAACTTGGCGCACAGCGCGTCGGCCTCGCCCAGCGTCGCGTCCGGGTTCACCGTGATCGGGTCGGTGACCATGCCGGACTCGGAGCGCTTCACGAGGTCGACCTGGTTGACCTGGTCCTCGATGGAGAGGTTGCGGTGCAGCACACCGACGCCGCCCTGGCGGGCCATGGCGATCGCCATGCGCGACTCGGTCACCTTGTCCATCGCCGCGGAGAGCAGCGGGATGTTGACGCGGACGTTGCGGGAGATGCGGGACGAGGTGTCGACCGCGTTGGGCAGCACTTCGGATGCGCCCGGCAGCAGCAGCACGTCGTCGTAGGTCAGCCCGAGTGTCGCGAATTTGGCGGGCACTCCGTCGACGTTGGCAGTCATGACACCTTCCCCAAAGCCTTGATCGGTGCGGATGTCCATGCTAACGGGAAGCACGGGTCCCGAATTCCACGGTGCGAGCCGCCCCGGGGCTTCGTATGTTCGTACGGAATCGACTGTTCGTACGGAGTCGACGCCCCCGACGTTCACCCGGGGGCCGGAAAGGGGGCCTGGAAGCTGCGGTCCCTACTGCTCTGCCAGCGCCCGCAGCCGGTTCAGCGCACGATGCTGGGCCACGCGCACCGCACCGGGTGACATACCCAACATCTGGCCGGTCTCCTCCGCCGTGAGGCCCACCGCGATACGCAGCAGCAGTAGTTCGCGCTGGTTCTCGGGGAGGTTGGCCAGCAGTTTCTTGGCCCATTCGGCGTCGCTGCTGAGAAGGGCGCGCTCTTCGGGGCCCAGGGAGTCGTCGGGGCGTTCCGGCATCTCGTCCGAGGGAACAGCCGTGGAACCGGGGTGGCGCATCGCTGCGCGCTGGAGGTCGGCGACCTTGTGCGCGGCGATCGCGAAGACGAACGCCTCGAACGGGCGTCCGGTGTCGCGGTAGCGCGGCAGGGCGAGGAGTACGGCGACGCAGACCTCCTGCGCCAGGTCCTCCACGAAGTGCCGCGCGTCGCCGGGCAGTCGGGACAGCCGGGTGCGGCAGTAGCGCAGGGCGAGGGGGTGGACATGGGCGAGCAGGTCGTGCGTCGCCTGGTCGTCCCCGTCGACGGCACGGTGGACGAGCGCACCAATCACCCCATGGGCGTAAGCCGCCTCGTCGTCGCGCATCGGACCATGGTGCCCTGGCGTCACTCCGTCCGTGGCACCGCGTCCGTTGTTGTGCACCGAAGCGTTATGAGCAGGTGCGCCGGAACTCATATCCTGCGCCCTCCCCTTCCGCTCGCCCGACTCGTCCCCGAGGAACTCCACACCTCAAGGATGCGGCATCCGCGGCGAAACGAGCAGCGGGCATCCGGCGGGCCGTCTCGCCACCCCCGCCCACCTTGTGGTGGGCGGGGACTTCTTCACCCCTGGTCTGCCTTGCGATGTCCGCGCCGCTCATCCCTGCTGACCTGCTTTTCTGCTGGGGGGGCCGGGGATCCGATGCGGCAGCCGCCGATGTCGGAGTCCCCGGGAAGAAACAGCCCCCGCCGAGGCCCACCTAACGGACCAGGCCCCACCGGAAACCGAGCGCCACCGCATGCGCGCGGTCCGAGGCGCCGAGCTTCTTGAACAGACGCCGGGCGTGTGTCTTCACCGTGTCCTCGGAGAGGAACAGTTCACGTCCGATCTCCGCGTTGGACCGGCCGTGACTCATGCCTTCCAGGACCTGGATCTCACGCGCGGTGAGCGTGGGCGCGGCGCCCATCTCGGCCGAGCGCAGCCGGCGCGGCGCGAGCCGCCAGGTCGGGTCGGCCAGCGCCTGCGTCACCGTGGCCCGCAGTTCGGCGCGCGAGGCGTCCTTGTGCAGGTAGCCGCGGGCGCCGGCGGCGACGGCGAGTGCCACGCCGTCCAGGTCCTCGGCGACGGTGAGCATGATGATGCGCGCTCCGGGGTCGGCGGACAGCAGCCGCCGGACCGTCTCGACGCCGCCCAGGCCGGGCATGCGTACGTCCATCAGAATCAGGTCCGAACGGTCGGCACCCCAGCGGCGGAGGACTTCCTCGCCGTTGGCCGCCGTGGTCACGCGCTCGACACCGGGCACGGTCGCGACCGCGCGGCGGAGCGCCTCTCGGGCAAGCGGGGAGTCGTCGCAGACGAGGACGGATGTCATGGCCGCCCTCCGCAGCTGATGCGCGTCACCTTGAGCCTCCAGGCTGGTACTAATCGTCACCTGTGCGGTTGACGCTCGACCGAATTTCCCGGCAGTGGGTACTGCCGCCCGTCCGAGCGCTTGTTCCTCCAACCGCCTCCGCACTCTCAACGATGGTCACTCGAAAGAGTTACGGGGCTGTGTGTCGTCTTCGGCACTCTACGTGAGGGCACGGACACGGTGCAGACGTGCACAACAGACCCTCAACGTTTCATCACAACCTATGCCCCATTCAGCCGTTTTTCTTCCCTTTTATTGGTGTCTGAGGCTAGATTCGCAATGAGTCATATTTTCATCTCCTTAGATCGTAGTTGTACGGTCAGCGGCACCAACTCAGCCCAGAACGGCAACAAGGGGACATGTAATGGCAGATTTCTCCCGCCTTCCCGGTCCGAACGCGGACCTCTGGGACTGGCAGCTCCTCGCGGCCTGCCGTGGGGTCGACAGCTCGCTCTTCTTCCACCCGGAGGGAGAGCGCGGTGCGGCTCGGAGCGCTCGCGAGAACTCGGCCAAGGAGGTCTGCATGAGATGTCCGGTCCGCGCGCAGTGCGCGGCGCACGCTCTGGCGGTGCGCGAGCCGTACGGCGTGTGGGGTGGGCTGACCGAGGACGAGCGCGAAGAACTGATGGGGCGGGCCCGCAACCGGCTGGTGTCGGCGTCGGCGGGTGGAGGGGATCTCGGCTCGAACAACTGAAGGAACGTTTCTTCAATGCATGGGCGCACTAGACCACGCATGGGCACACGCACGCGTGCCCATGCTTTCGACCCAGGCCCCTTCCAGACTGGCCGGGCCCCCTCAGACTCGGGCCGCCGCACGCGCCAGCTGGTCCAGCGTCGCCGCCACCGCCGGCACCTGAGCCAGGTCGGGCAGGGTAAGCGCGACGATCTCCCGCCGCACCGCCGGTTCCAGCGTCACTGTGCGCGCACCTCGTGGCCGCACGGACTCGATGGCGAGCTGGGGCAGGACCGCCACCCCCAGGCCCGCGCCCACCAGGCCGACCACCGCGGGGTAGTCGTCGGTGGCGAAGTCGATGCGCGGGGTGAAGCCGGCGCTTTCGCAGGCCTCGACCAGCTGACCCCGGCAGCGCGGGCAGCCGGCGATCCACGGTTCGGCGGCGAGTTCACCCAGGGCGACCGACTCCGCGCGGGACAGCCGGTGCCCTTCGGGGACGAGTCCGACGAGCCGGTCGGTGAGGAGGGGGCGGACCACCAGGTCGTCCCATTCGCCCGCGCCCGCCGCGCCCTCGTACCGGAAGGCGAGGGCCACATCGCAGTCGCCCTCGCGCAGGAGTTCGACGGAGTGCGGGGGTTCGGCCTCCTCCAGGGAGACCCGGGTGCCGGGGTGGGCGGCGCGCAAGGCGGCGAGGGCTGTCGGGACGAGGGTGGAGCTGCCGCTGGGGAAGGACACCAGCCGGACCCGCCCGGCACGCAGCCCGGCGATCGCGGCGACCTCCTCCTCCGCCGCCGTGAGGCCCGAGAGGATGCCCGCCGCGTGTCGAACCAAGGCCTCGCCCGCCTGGGTCAGGCGCATCTCGCGCCCGCTGCGGATGAGCAGGGGGGTGCCGACCGAGGCTTCCAGTGCCTTCATCTGCTGGCTCACGGCAGGTTGGGTGCAGCCCAGCTCACGGCCCGCCGCCGAGAAGGAGCCGGCGGTGGCCACGGCACGCAGGACACGGAGATGACGGGCTTCGATCATTTTTCGATCATAAGCGAACCTTGGGGGTTGCGGTGAATATCGCGTCGCCGCTTTGGTTATAGGTGACTTGGCGTGTGGCCGGGGACGGAGACAGAGCCGGAGACAGGGCCGGAGACGGAGATACAGGGGCGAAGTGACGAGTGCGGGGGCGAGTGCCGTGATGAAGGTGTTGTCGGTGAATGTGGATCGGGCGCAGCCCGTGCCCTACACGGACCATCCGCAGGGCACCGGTATCGACAAGCGGCCGGTGGACTGGCCGGTGCGGGTGGCGGCGCCCGGTCCCAGAGGGATCGGCGGCAGCGGCCTGGCCGGGGGACACGGTGTGCTCGAAGGAGTACCACGGCGGCGACGAGCAGGCGGTGTACGCGGTCGCGCGCGAGGACCTCGACGAATGGGAGCGCGAGCTGGGCCGCCCGCTCCGCGACGGGATGTTCGGCGAGAACCTGACCACGCGGGGCCTGGACGTGTCGGGCGCGCTGATCGGCGAGCGCTGGCGGATCGGGGCCGGACTCGTCCTCGAAGTCACCGGCGGGCGCATCCCCTGTGCGAAGTTCCAGGGCCATCTGGGTGAGAAAAGGTGGGTGAAGCGGTTCACGGAGCGAGGTGCGCCGGGTGCCTGTCTGCGGGTCATCGAGCCCAGTGACATTACGGGCGGGCGACGCGGTCGAGATCGCGCACCGGCCGGACCACGATGTGACCGTCGCCGTGTACTTCCGGGCGCTGACGACCGAGCGGACGCTTATGCCACGGCTGCTCACGGCCGGTGCGGCGCTGCGTTCGGAGGCTGCCGCGGCGGTTCACGAGTATGTGAAGAAGCACGGCTGACGCGCGGGCGCGGCACGGCTGCCGACAAGCAATCACATCAGGGGGCCCTGGCGGGGACTTCACGAGCGCTAGGGAACGTGCAGGGGGCGGACGAGCACAGTTCGGGTCACTAACCTTGCGCCATGACAACGGCTCTTATTACAGGATCGACCGCGGGTATCGGCGCCGCGTTCGCGCGACGACTGGCGGCGGACGGCCACAACCTCGTCCTGGTGGCGCGTGACGCCAAGCGGCTCGGCGAACAGGCGACCGAACTGCACGACCGGCACGGCATCGAGGCGGAGGTGTTGAGCGCCGACCTCGCGACGGACGCCGGCATCGAGGCGGTGGCCACTCGCCTCGGCGACCGCAGGAACCCCGTCGACCTGCTGGTGAACAACGCCGGATTCGGCAACAAGGGCCGCTATCTCGACGTGTCGATGGCGGACGAGCTGAGGATGCTCAAGGTGCACTGCGAGGCGGTGCTGCGGCTGACCAGTGCGGCGGCCGAGGCCATGCGGGAGCGGGGGCGCGGGGGTGTGGTGAATGTGGCGTCCGTCGCCGCCTTCGTGCCGCGCGGAACGTACGGGGCGTCCAAGGCGTGGGTGGTGCAGTTCACGCAGGGGGCGGCGAAGGACCTGGCGGGGAGCGGGGTGCGGTTGATGGCTCTGGCTCCCGGTTTCGTGCGTACGGAGTTCCACGAGCGGGCCGGGATGGGGACGGACAACATTCCGAACTGGATGTGGCTGGATGCGGACAAGCTGGTCGCGTCCGCGCTCGCCGATCTGGCCCGTGGCAAGTCGCTGTCGATTCCGGACCCGCGATACAAGGCGCTGATGGGCGTGGTGAAGGTGACGCCCAGGGCCCTGCTGGGCGGAATCTCGTCGAAGACGGGACGGAAGTACGGGCCTCAGTGACGCGAATACGGTGACCCGGGTACGTGCCTGCGTGACAGAGGTGCTGTCGCCGCTCCGGTGGGAGTATGGAGAGAGGTACCGGACCCAGGGGGGCCGGAGGGCGCCATGACGTTCGTACAGCTGATCGATTGCAGGACCAGCCGGTTCGACGAGATGAACCGGCTGATGGACACCTGGGTCGAACAGACCAAGGGAAAGCGGACCGCGACGCACACACTGATCGGCAAGGATCTCTCGGATTCGTCGCACTTCGTCGAGATCGTGGAGTTCCCGTCGTACGAGGAGGCGATGCGGAACTCGAACCTTCCGGAGACCGACACGATCTTCCGGGAGATGGTCGCCCTGTGCGACGAGATGCCGACGTTCACGGATCTGGACGTGGTGCGGGACGAGCAGTTGTGCGCGGACACCGCGCGGCGGTTCTTCGAAATGATCGCCGTTCGGGGTGAACTGCCCCCGCTCAACGACCTGTTCGTGGAGAACTACCACGATCACGATCCATCCAACGAGCAGGACGTTCTCGGGCTGGACGCGGCACGGCGCGAGTTTGAGATGTGGCGTGGGAGCTTCGACTTCGCGTTCACCGTCCACGACCAGATCGCCCAGGGCGACCGGGTCTGCACCCGCTGGACGTGGAACGGGACCCAGCGAGGCGAGTTCCTCGGAATCCCCAGCAGCGGCAGGCAGGTCTCGATGACCGGCACGACCATTCACCGGTTCGACACGGACGGGAAGATCGTCGAGGGCTGGTGGCAGTACGACCGGCTGGGGCTGATGGGGCAACTCGGGGCGCTGGACTCTCTGGAACAGTGAAGCAACAGACAGTTGGGGGTGCGTACGGGGATCATCCGACCGCCCGCGAAGGGAGAAACCCCCCGTTCCAGCCAGGAACGGGGGGTTTCTTCGTGTCGCGTGAGCTGGTGGCTCAGTGGGAGTGGCCGTGGCCGTGGCCCGCTGCGGCCGACTCTTCCTCTTCCTTCTTCTCGACGACCAGGGTCTCGGTCGTGAGGAGGAGGGAGGCGATCGAGGCCGCGTTCTCCAGGGCGGAGCGGGTGACCTTGACCGGGTCGATGACGCCCTGCTTGACCAGGTCGCCGTACTCGCCGGTCGCGGCGTTGAAGCCCTGGCCCTTGTCGAGCTCGGCGACCTTGGAGGTGATGACGTAACCCTCCAGGCCGGCGTTCTCGGCGATCCAGCGCAGCGGCTCGACGGCGGCCTTGCGGACGACCGCGACACCCGTCGCCTCGTCGCCGGTCTTGCCGAGGTTGCCTTCGAGGATCTTCACGGCGTGGACGAGCGCGGAGCCACCACCGGAGACGATGCCCTCCTCGACCGCGGCGCGGGTCGCGGAGATGGCGTCCTCAAGACGGTGCTTCTTCTCCTTCAGCTCCACCTCGGTGGCGGCGCCGACCTTGATCACGCACACGCCGCCGGCCAGCTTCGCGAGGCGCTCCTGGAGCTTCTCGCGGTCCCAGTCGGAGTCGGTGTTCTCGATCTCCGCCTTGATCTGGTTGACGCGGCCGGCCACGGCGCCGCTGTCGCCGCCGCCGTCGACGATGACCGTGTCGTCCTTCGAGATGGTGACGCGGCGGGCGGTACCCAGCACGTCGAGGCCGACCTGGTCGAGCTTGAGGCCGACCTCCTCGGCGATGACCTCGGCGCCGGTGAGCGCGGCCATGTCGCCGAGCATCGCCTTGCGGCGGTCGCCGAAGCCGGGGGCCTTGACCGCGACCGCGTTGAAGGTGCCGCGGATCTTGTTCACGACCAGGGTCGACAGGGCCTCGCCCTCGACGTCCTCGGCGATGATCAGCAGCGGCTTGGAGGAGTTGGTCTGGATGACCTTCTCCAGCAGCGGCAGCAGGTCCTGGATGGAGCCGATCTTGCCCTGGTGGATCAGGATGTACGGGTCGTCGAGGACGGCCTCCATACGCTCCTGGTCGGACACCATGTACGGGGAAAGGTAGCCCTTGTCGAAGGCCATGCCCTCGGTGAAGTCCAGCTCCAGACCGAAGGTGTTGGACTCCTCGACGGTGATGACACCGTCCTTGCCGACCTTGTCCATCGCCTCGGCGATGAGCTCGCCGACCTGCGTGTCCTGCGCGGAGAGCGCGGCCACGGCGGCGATGTCGGACTTCTCCTCGATCGGGCGGGCGGTCGCGAGGAGTTCCTCGGACACAGCCTTGACCGCCGCGTCGATGCCCTTCTTCAGGGCGGCCGGGGAGGCGCCGGCGGCGACGTTCTTCAGGCCCTCGCGGACGAGCGCCTGGGCCAGCACGGTGGCGGTGGTCGTACCGTCACCCGCGATGTCGTTGGTCTTGGTCGCCACCTCCTTCACCAGTTGGGCGCCGAGGTTCTCGTACGGGTCGTCGAGCTCGACCTCGCGGGCGATGGTGACGCCGTCGTTGGTGATGGTGGGAGCGCCGAACTTCTTGTCGATGACGACGTTGCGGCCCTTGGGGCCGATCGTCACCTTGACCGTGTCGGCAAGCTTGTTGACGCCGCGCTCAAGGGCGCGACGGGCGTCCTCGTCGAACTTCAGGATCTTCGCCATAGGAGCGGTTCAGCCCTCTCGGAAAACTTGGGAGAAACGAACGGCGCCCCTGACGCCCGGCTGTTGAAGGTCGCGGGGGCCAGGGGCGCAGTTCACTGCAATGCTGGTAATACCGGGTGAATTACTTCTCGACGATCGCGAGCACGTCGCGAGCCGAGAGGACGAGGTACTCCTCGCCGTTGTACTTCACCTCGGTGCCGCCGTACTTGCTGTACAGCACGATGTCGCCGGTCTTCACGTCGAGCGGCAGGCGCTCGCCGTTCTCGAAGCGCCCCGGGCCAACAGCCAGGACGACGCCCTCCTGGGGCTTCTCCTTGGCGGTGTCCGGGATGACCAGGCCAGAGGCCGTGGTCTGCTCGGCTTCGAGCGGCTGGACCACAATGCGGTCCTCGAGCGGCTTGATGGCAACCTTTGAGCTGGTGGTCGTCACGATCCGACCTCCCCCTTCGGAGATCTCACGGGGTTAACTGTCTGAGGTGGCGACCAGGTGGATCCGTCGTCGCGGGTGCCGGACCTGCCCGTCGCTATTGGCACTCTCCAGGGGGGAGTGCCAGACCTGAGACTATGGCTGCGATTAGCACTCGGTCAAGCGGAGTGCCAATGCCGTCGGCGGTTTCGCGGGGTTTCGTGATCGTGGGTCCAGGTGGCGGGGCCGTGGGTTGGTGTGGACTCCGTTCCTGGGCTCTGCCCCCAGACCCTCCCGTTCGGCCTGAACGGCCTCGTCCTCGAACGCCGGACGGGCTGGGAATGCCGGCCCGGCGCCGAGAAGTCCGAGGCGTCTGCCAAACGGGGCCGAGACGGGCGGGCTTGGCAGGTGGGTGGGTGAGAAAAGGCCTGGTCGGCATCGACCTCGCCTCGCAACCCCCGTACGTCAGAGATAGTCCGTCAGACGGGCCACGCTCAGCCCCTTCTCCTGCACCTCGCGGAGCAGCCTCATCGTCCGCTCGACCTGTGGCGGGCCGACCAGGACGATGTTTCCCGGCCGGAGGCGCTCCCCCTCCGTCCAGAGGACCACCGCCGACAACCCGCAGTCCCCGGCCGCCCTCAGCGTCGTCGTGTCGTACGTGCCGTGGGGCGGGCGGAAGAGGCGCGGGCGGATGCCGAAGCGTTCCCGGAGTTTGTCCTGTTGGCCGCAGATCTCGGCGCGCTGGCCGGCGTAGGGCATGCCTCGCAGTGCCGGGTGGTCCAGGGTGTGGTTCTGGACGTTGGCGCCGACCTCGCGCAGGCGGGCGAAGTGTGCGTAACCGGGGCCCACGACGCTGTCCGTGAGGAACATGCTGACCGGGAGGCGCAGTTCGCGCACCATGTCGACGAACCGGGGGTCGCGTTCGGCGCCGTCGCCGTAAGTGAGGAAGACGACCTTGTCGCGGGTCGGGATGTGGTCGACGACCGGGGGGAGGCCGGGCCCCGCCGTGCGGAGGCGGGGGCGGGGGGACGGGGGCGGGGCCGGCGGCAGGGGGGACGGCAGGCCCCAGCGGCGGTACGCCTGCGTGCCGCCGGCCGGGGACTCGGCGGGTGGCGCCTGTCCGGCCGGGTGGGCTGCCTTCCTGTCCAGGCGGCCGCCGGGGTCCACGGACTGGGCGCAGCCGGTGACCGTTGCCGCCAGGAGCGCGGCGGCGAGTGCGGCGGCGGCGAGTGGACGCGCGGTCACAGGTAGTCCTCCAGTCGGGCCACCGCGTACCCCTTGGAGGTGACGAGTTTCATGAAGCGGCGGACCATGTCGGGCATCGTGCCCTTCCAGTCGCCCTTGCCGCGGAAGTGGCTGAGGACGATGTCGCCGGGGTGGATGTCCCGGTCCCGCTCGCGGTAGTCCCAGCGGTCGGCGAAGACCTCCTCGTTCCACAGCGGGACGTACTTCACACCGCACGATCCGGCGGCGCGCAGGCTGTCCTCGTTGTAGTTGCCGTAGGGCGGGCGGAAGAGGACGGGGCGGGTGCCGTACCGCTTCTCGATCACGTCCTGCATGCCGCAGATCTCGCTCTTCTGTCGCTCGTAGGAGAGGGCGGGCAGGTAGCGGTGGTGGAGGGTGTGGTTGTTGAGTACGACGCCCAGGTCGCGCATCCTCCTGAAGTAGCCGTAGTCCTCCTTGACCAGGTAGTCGCTGAGGAAGGCGGTGTACGGGATCTTCAGTTCGCTCATCATCCGCAGGAACGCCGGGTCCTTCTCGGCGCCGTCGTCGATCGTGAGGAAGACGATTTTGTGGCGGGTGGGGATCGTGGTGAAGACGGGCGGCAGGCCGCGTTTCCTGTGGCCGTCCACCTCGAAGCCCTTGCGGGTGGTGAGTCTCGGTTTGCGGGCGGGGGGCGGCGGTGCGGTCAGCGGGACCTGCGACAGGCCCCAGCGTTTGGCCGCGGCCGCGCGGGCCGCGTGCGCCCGGCCCAGCTTTCGGGCGTATGCGTCGAGGGCGCGGGCCGGGGGTGCGTGGAGGCGCAGTTCCTGGCCGGGGGCAGGGTGGACGTTCTTGGGCGGGGCACCGCCTTCCGCGCAGCCGGAGGCGAGGGCTGCCACGGCGAGCGCCGCGATCCCAGCACGGACCATTGACCGTTTTTTGTAGTTTTGTCCTACTGCTCGCATGGTGCCGGATCTTCCCAGGGCAGGACCGCGGAGCACAGCCGACACCGCCGCCGGAAGCACGCCGTCCACCGGCTGGCCCACAATGGCCCGGTGAACGACCTTGCCTTCGCCGCCCTGCTCACCCCGGAGGGCCACGCCCTCCTCGACGAGGTGCGCGGTACCGATCCGGCCCGTGAACTGACCGTCGCCACCCGGCTGCGCCGCGAGCACCCCGCCGAACTGGTCTCGGCGGCGCTCGGACAGGAGCGGTTGCGGCAGCGGGCGGTGGCGAAGTTCGGTGCCGGGGACGCCGGGCGGATGTTCTTCACGCCCAACGGGGTCGAGCAGTCGACACGGGCGAGCGTGGCCGCGTACCGGGCGGGGCGGTTCAGGGAGTTGGGCGTGACGTCCGTCGCCGACCTGTGCTGCGGGATCGGGGGCGACGCCCTCGCGCTCGCCCGGGCCGGGATCCGCGTCCTCGCCGTGGACCGGGATCCGCTCACGGTCGCCGTCGCGCGCGCGAACGTCGAGGCGCTGGGGATCGCGGACCTGGTGGAGGTGCGGGAGGCCGATGTCACGGACGTCGACACGTCCTCGTACGACGCCGTGTTCGTCGATCCCGCTCGGCGCGGCGGGCGCGGGAGGATCTTCGACCCCGAGGGGTACTCTCCGCCGTTGTCATGGGCCGTGGGGGCCGCCGTGAAGGCTCCGCTGGCCGCGCTGAAGATCGCTCCCGGCGTGCCGCACGAGTCGGTTCCCGCCGCGGCCGGGGCCGAGTGGATCTCGGACGGCGGGGATGTGAAGGAAGCGGTGCTCTGGTTCGGGACCGGGCCCGGGGCAGTTCGGGCAACTCTGCTGCCCGGGCCGCGTGTTCTGTTCGGGCGAGGGCTGCCCGATCCTCAAGTGCGTTCGGTGGGGCGGTACTTGTACGAGCCCGACGGGGCCGTCATCCGGGCGCATCTGGTGGCGGAGGTGGCCGAGGAGGTCGGCGGGGGCCTCGTCGACGAGACGATCGCCTATGTGACGGCGGATGAGCTGCGGGCCACTCCGTATGCCTCCGCGTACGAGATCACCGATCAACTGCCTTTCGGCGTGAAGAAGTTGAAGGCCCTGCTGCGGGAGCGGGGGGTGGGGGTGCTGACCGTGAAGAAGCGGGGGTCGGCTGTCGAGCCCGAGGAGATCCGGAAGATGGTCAAGCCTCGGGGGCCCAACTCGGCGACGGTTTTCCTGACTCGGGTGGCGGGGGCGCCGGCGATGCTTGTCGGGCATCCCGTGCGGAGCGCTCCGCGGGCTGGGCAGTAGTGGAACTACCGGCCTGCGGGGGCTTGTCGCGCAGTTCCCCGCTCCCCTGTCGGGGCTCGGTATCACGCCCCCTCATCGCACTCCTCCGCTCTGGCTCGCAGCAGGTCCCGTTCACGTTCGTTCTGGGTCAGGCCGGCGGCTCGTAGGAATTCTGCTCTTGCCTCCTTCGTGCGGCCCAGGCGCAGGAGGAGGTCGCCGCGGACGCTGGGGAGCAAGTGGTAGTCGCGCAAAGCCGGGTCGGTTGTCAGGGTGTCGATGACCTGGAGGGCGGGGGCCGGGCCTTCCGCCATCGACACCGCCACCGCTCGGTTCAACTCCACAACCGGGGAAGGGGATCGGGCGGCCAGGGCCGCGTACAGCGCGGCGATGCGGGGCCAGTCCGTGTCGTCGTAGGAGTGGGCGTGGGCGTGGCAGGCGGCGATGGCTGCCTGGAGGGCGTACGCACCCGGGCCCGACGTGCTTGTCGTGGCGCCCGCCGCTTCGGCCCGGGCCAGGGCCGTGAAGCCGCGGGCGATCAGCATGCGGTTCCAGCGGGCGCGGTTCTGGTCCTTGAGCAGCACCGGCTCGCCCGACGGGCCCGTGCGGGCCGCCGAACGGGACGCCTGTAGCTCCAACAGGGCTGTCAGCGCGTGCACTTCGGGTTCCTTGGGCATAAGGCCCGACAGCACGCGGGCCAGCCGCAGGGCGTCCTCGCAGAGGGCGGGGCGCAGCCAGTCGTCGCCGGCCGTGGCGGCGTACCCCTCGTTGAAGATGAGGTAGATGACCTCCAGGACCGAGCCGAGGCGGGCCTCGCGCTGCGGGCCGTACGGGACCTCGAAGGCGACGTTCTTCGTCGCGAGGGTTCGTTTGGCGCGGACGATGCGCTGGGCGACCGTCGCCTCGGGGACCAGGAAGGCGCGGGCGATCTCGGGCGTGGTGAGGCCGCCGAGGAGGCGGAGGGTGAGGGCGATGCGGGCCTCGGCGGACAGCACCGGGTGACAGGCGGTGAAGACGAGGCGGAGCAGGTCGTCGTCGATGTCCTCGGGGGCGGGCGGCTCGACCGGTGCGACGGTCGTCTCCAGGCTCCGGCCGATCTCCGCCAGCTTGCGGGCGTATGTCTCGCGGCGGCGGATCAGGTCGACGGCGCGATGCCTGGCGGTGGTCATGAGCCAGGCGCCCGGGTTGTCGGGGACACCGTCGCGAGGCCACTGTTCCAGGGCGGCGACCAGGGCGTCCTGGGCCAGTTCCTCGGCGATGCCCACGTCCCGGACGGTGCGGGTGACGGCCGCGATGATCCGGGGCGATTCGAGGCGGAAGACGGTTTCGACGGTTTCGACGGTTTGCTCGATGGCCTCGGCGGCTTGACCCGTCGCCGGGTCGGAGGTGGGCTGCTGGTTCACAGCCCACCATCAGACACCGTCGGCGGCGATCGGCCAAGGAAGCCGGAGAGCCGGGAGTGCGGGGAGAGCGGAGCAGGGAGGAAGCAGCGGTTCCCGCTCAGCCCTCCGCGATCTCCCGCACCTCGCAGGTCACCGTCCAGTGCTCCTCGTGCACCTTGAGGAAGCGCTTGGTCCACTCCAAAGCCTCGGCCTTGTCCTTGCACTGCATGATGGCGTAGCCGCCGACGACCTCCTTGGACTCGGTGAAGGGGCCGTCGGTGACGGAGATCTTGCCGTCCTGCCAGTGCATACGGGTGCCCTGCGCGGTGGGGGTCAGACCGGCGGTGTCGAGCATCACCCCGGCCTTGGTGATCTCCTCAAGCAGCTCGCCCATGCGCTGCATCAGCTCGGGGCTTGGGCCCTCGGCGGGGGCGGTGGTCTCGTCGATCTGCACGAGGGAGAGGTAGCGGGGCATGGGTTCCTCCTTGGGCGGAGCCCGGTTCCTTTCCGGGCTCTCACCACTGCGTCGAACGGGGAGGGCCGGGATCGACACGGACGCGGAAATTCCTTCGGGAATCTTCTCCCGATGGCGTTTCCGCAGGTCAGATGCCCCATTTCACCGCAAGGAAGCCCACAACTCCGCCGCCTCCGGCTGCTGGGCAACCACCCGGTTGGCGTCGGACGCCGCCGGCACCACCGGCATGGTCACCGTCGTCAGCTCGTCCGCCGACAGGCCCTGCAGGCTCTGCCCCAGGCTCATCAGTTCGCTGAGCGAGTTCAGTCCGGTGTCCGTGGTGAGGCCGGCCGTGGCCACGTCGGCGACCTGGTAGAGCCTGGTGGGGCTGGTCAGCAGGTTCGTCGAGGAGATCTGCTGGAGGAGGGCCCTGACCAGTTTCTGCTGGAGGCCTATCCGGCCGAGGTCGCTGCCGTCGCCGATGCCGTGCCGGGTACGGGCCAGGGCGAGGGCCTGGGTGCCGTCGAGGTGGTGTTCGCCCGCCGCCAGGTCGAGGTGGCTGTCGTCGTCGTGGATGTCCTCCTCCGTCGTCACCGTGACGCCGCCGAGCGCGTCCACCAGGTCCGCGAAGCCGGCGAAGTCGATCTCCAGGTAGTGGTCCATGCGCACGTTCGTCATCGACTCCACCGTCTTGACCGCGCAGACCGGACCGCCGACCGAGTACGCCGTGTTGAACATGACGCCGTACGCCTCCGCCGTCGAATCCCCGTCCGACAGGGGGCAGGACGGGCGCGTGACCAGCGTGTCGCGCGGGATGCTCACGATCGTCGCCTTCGTGCGGCCCTCGTCCAGGTGGACGACCATCGCGGTGTCGGACCGCGCGCCCTCGCTGCTGCCGCCGCCGAGTGCCTGGTTGCGCGTACCGCTGCGCGAGTCCGACCCCAGGACCAGGATGTTCAGCGCCTCGCTCGGCAGCGGGGTCGCCGAGGCGGACGCGCCCGCCGTCGGCAGTGACTGTGTCTTCGCCGGGCGGTTGTCGCCGAGCGCGCTGTTGATGTCGACGCTCTTGATGTTGTGGTTCAGGTGCCAGTAGGCGTAACCCGCGCCCGCGGCGGCGAGCACCAGGGTGCCGGCCAGCGTGAAACCGACGGCCTTCAACCATCGCGACGACCGTCGGCCCGCCTGCCGGCCCAACTGTCTTTCCGCGCCCCCGTCGTCGTCCGACGTCTGTTCCTCGTCTCCCATCACAGGGAGGAACGTACGTCCGAATTATTACGAGCGGGGGCGCATGCCCGGCATTCTTCGGAAAATCTCACACTTCTCAGTCCGGCATCACCCGTGCCCCCGGGGCTCAGCCCAGTGTGACCGCCGGTGCCGGATTGTTCCCGCTCCACGTCCCGTTGAACCCGAAGCTCACCGAACCGCCGCTCGGCACCGTCCCGTTGTACGAGGCGTTCGCACAGGTCACGGTCGCCCCCGACTGGGTGCAGGTGGCGTTCCAGGCCTGCGTGAGCTGCTGTCCCGCGCCGTAGGTCCAGCTCACCTCCCACGACGACAGCGACCGGCCTGCGGAACAGGCGATCGTCACCTGCCCGGTGAACCCGGCGTTCCACTGGTTCGGAACGCTGTACGTCGCCGTGCAGCCCTCCGTCGACGGGGTGCCGCCGAGCGACTGGGCGATCGCGTAGTACGCCGGTTTGGGGGTGAAGCTCTCCGTGTACGGGGTCGCCGCGCCGTATCCGTCGAACACGTCCGGGATCCATGAGTCGGAGTCCGTGAAGCCCCAGACCGTCACGCCGACGCACCTCGGCGCGGCCACGCATGCGTCCACGACGGCCTTGTAGTCGGCCGCCTGCTGGGTCAACTTGGCTTCGGTGGCGGGCAGTTGCATACGGATGTCCAGTTCCGTGATCGCCACGTCCACGCCCAGATCGGCGAACCGCTGGATGTTCTGCTGGAGGGTCGAGGGGTACTGGCCGAGGATCAGGTGGGCCTGCAGGCCCACCCCGTCGATCGGGATCCCGCGCTCCTTCAGGGACCTGACCAGGTTGTACAGCGCCGTGCTCTTCGCGTTGACGCCCTCGACGTTGTAGTCGTTGATGTAGAGCTTCGCCGTCGGGTCGGCTGCCCGCGCCCAGGTCAGGGCCTGTGCGATGTAGTCGGTGCCGAGATTGTCGGACCAGAGGGTCGAGCGGTAGGTACCGTCCTCGTTGAAGGGCTCGTTCACCACGTCCCAGGCAGCCAACTCGCCTTTGTAGCGCGTGACTTCGGTGGTGATGTGGTCCTGGAGGATCGTGCTGAGCTGGGCCGGCGTCCAGGTGCCGTTCGCCAGCCAGCCCGGGTTCTGGCTGTGCCAGACCAGGGTGTGGCCGCGCACCTGTTGGTTGTGGGCCTGGGCGAACGCGACGATCTGGTCGGCCTCGGTCCAGTTGTAGTTGCCCCGGCTGGGCTCCACGGACTCCCACTTCATGGCGTTGCCGGGGGTGAGCTCGTTGAACTGGGCGCCTGCCAGGTCGCCGTACGTGCCGGTGAGTTTGGAGCCGGTGACTGCCGTGCCGATGACCTTGCCCTTGGCGGCGGCCAGGTCGCGCAGCGGAGGGTCGGCGGCGTGGGCGGTGGGTGCCGTGCCGGCGACGAGCAGGGCTGCGGCGGTGACCGCGCCGGTGAGGAGGGCGACCAGACGCGGTCGTAAAGCTGTTCTGGAGGGGCTCATTGCGGGTACCTCCGAAAGTTTCGGCTGTTCAACCGATTGACCTCGGTGCAGTGTCAGGGGACTTGCGTTGCGCGTCAATACGGTTGTGCCACCAGAAGGCCGACGTGTCGTCTGCGGGTGCGTCGTGGTTTGTCGCGCAGTTCCCCGCGCCCCTTGTCGGGCCGGTGTTCGCCTCCCGGGGCGACGCGGCTGGTCGCACCCCTGGGTACGCCGCCCTGCCCCCCTCTAGACCGCCGGCGGTGCTCCCGTGCTGTTGCGCACGACCAGGCTGGTGGCCAGTTCCACTCTCGTCGCCCCGGACGTGCCGTCCTCGCGCCCCAGGTCCAGGACCAGCCTGGCCGCCGTTTCCGCCATCTCCATCAGGGGCTGGCGGACGGTCGTCAGCGGGGGGCCGACCCAGCGGGCGATCGGCAGGTCGTCGAAGCCGACCACGCTCAGGTCCTCGGGGATGCGCAGGCCCAGTTCGCGGGCTGCCTCGTACAGGCCGAGGGCCTGGAGGTCGTTGCCGGCGAAGACGGCGGTCGGGCGGTCCGGTGAGCGCAGGAGTTCGAGGCCGGCGCGGTAGCCCGTCTCGTGGTGGAAGTCGCCCACCTTGAGCAGGGCGGGGTCGACGGGGAGGCCGGCCGTTTCCAGGGCCGCGCGGTAGCCGTCGACACGGGCGCGGCTGCACATCATCCGGGAGGGGCCGCTGATCGACGCGATGCGGGTGTGGCCCAGTTCGACGAGGTGACGGGTGGCCGCCAGGCCGCCCTGCCAGTTGGTCGCGCCGACCGAGGGCACGTCGTCGCCGGGGTCGCCCGCCGGGTCCATCACCACGAACGGGATGGAACGGCTGGTCAGCAGCGCCCGCTGGGACTCGTCGAGGCCGGACAGGACGAGGATCACGCCGTGCGGACGGCGGGCGGCGACCTGGTCGGCCCAGGTGCGGCCCGGGGTGAGGCGGCCCGCGCTCTCGGAGAGGACGACGCTGAGCCCCTCCTCCCGCGCCGCGTTCTCCACGCCCCGGATGACCTCCATCGCCCACGCGCTCTCCAGCTCGTGGAAGACCAGGTCGATCAGCGGGGAGCGGGTCGCCTCGGCACGGCGGCGCCGGTAGCCGTACGCCCGCAGCAGGTCCTCGACGCGGGTCCGGGTCGCGGGTGCGACATCGGCACGGCCGTTGAGCACCTTCGAAACAGTCGGAGCGGAGACGCCTGCCTCGCGGGCGATCTCGGCGAGCGTCGCGGTCTGGGTGGACTGCGGAGTCGTCTGCGTTTCAGCGGGTTTCGAGGGTCTCATGGCGGCGATCGTATCCCTGCGTGACCTCTTGACGAAGACTCTGTCCCACCATAAGTTCCCGGAACATTCGAAGTACCACCCGAAAGATTCGTACAGAAACTCAGCCAGGTTTCGTTCAGAACATTCGCGAGAGGTGCTGTCATGGAGTCGAACAGAGGGCGGTCCACACGGTCGGCCGATACGGCGTTCAGCAGGCGTTGGGTGCTCGGCGCCGGCGCCTCCGCCCTGCTCACCACCGGCCTCAGCGCCTGCGGCTCCGGTGAGGATTCGGGCGGTGGCGGGGACACGATCACCGCGTTCGTGTACGGGGACGACGCCGTGAAGGTCCAGCAGGCGGCCGTCGACCGTTTCAACAAGTCCGCCGCCAGCAGGACGGCCAAGGGCAGGGTCAAGCTGGAGAAGATCCCGGGCTCGGACTACCTGCCCAAGCTGCGTACGGCGATGGGGTCGCCCAGCGCCCCGGACGTCTTCTTCAACTGGGGCGGCGGCTCCATCAAGGCCTACGAGGCGGCCGGGAAGATCGTCGACCTGACCGACACCATCGAGAACGACCCGGTGCTGAAGAACGGCTTCCTGCCCTCCGTACTCGCCGCCGGGGATCTAAAGGGCCGCCACTACGGCATACCGATGCGCGGTATGCAGCCGGTGATCCTCTTCTACAACAAGTCCGTCTTCGCCGAGCAGAAGCTCCAACCGCCCACCACCTGGGACGAGTTGCTCGACATCAACACCAAGCTGAAGAGGGCGAGGATCACCCCCTTCGCCCTCGGTGGCTCCGACGTCTGGCCCGAACTGATGTGGCTGGAGTATCTGGTCGACCGTATCGGCGGCCCGGAGGTCTTCCGGCGCGTCCAGGACGGCGACGCGGAGGGCTGGGGCGACCCGGCGGTCCTGAGGGCCGCCGAGATGGTGAAGGAACTCATCGACGACGGCGCCTTCGGCTCCAAGTTCACCTCGGTGTCGTACGTCAACGGCGGCGCTCCGGCTGTCTTCGCCAAGGGCAGGGCGGCGATGCATCTGATGGGCTCGTGGGAGTACTCGACGCAGCTCGGCAAGTTCCCCGACTTCGCCAAGTCCCACCTGGGCTGGGCGGCCTTCCCGAAGATCGAGGACGGCACCGGCGACGTCCGCAACGTCGTCGGCAACCCCACCAACTACTGGTCCGTCAACCCCCGTACGCAGAACAAGGACGCGGCGATCGCGTTCCTGAAGGACTGCGCGTCCGAGGCGTACGCGAAGGACCTGATCGCCCTCGGCGACGTCCCGACCACCTCGAACGCGGCGGCGCTGCTGTCCTCCGCGCCCAACCCCGAGTACGCCAGGTTCCAGTACGACCTGGTCCAGCAGGCACCCGCGTTCACGCTCTCCTGGGACCAGGCGCTCGGCGACGAGCTGGGCACGAAGATGCACACGGAGATCGGGAAGCTGTTCACGGGCAAGTCGACGCCCGGCGAGTTCGTGTCGGCCTGCAAGGGGTTGAAGTGAGCGTCACGGACAAGACCGTGGCGTCCGGCGGAAGGGGCAAGGTGCGGGCCGGGCGGCCGGGCGCCGTCTGGGCGCTCCCCGCGGTCCTCTTCTTCACCTTCTTCGCGGTCGTCCCGATGGCTCTGGCCTTCTATCTCTCCTTCACCGAGTGGGACGGCCTCGGCGACCCGAAGCCGGTGGGCCTCGCCAACTGGCAGAAGCTGCTGGACGATCCGCGGCTGGCCCAGTCTCTCTCGCTCACCATCCTGCTGACGGCGGCGAGTTGGGCGTTCCAGACGGTCGTGGCGCTGCTGCTCGGGGTGTGGGCGGCGGGCCGGCAGCGCAACCGGGCGGTGCTCTCGGCGATCTTCTTCGTCCCGTTCCTGCTCTCCTCGACCGCCATCTCGGTCCTCTTCTACGCCCTGCTCGACCCGAACTTCGGCATCATCCAGAAGGACACCCTGGGCTCGTCCAGCGGCGCGTTCCTCGCGATCGTGTTCGTCGGCGGATGGCAGTTCATCCCGTTCCACACGCTGATCTACCAGGGCGGGGCCCGCCAGATCCCCCAGGTCCTCTATCAGGCGGCGGCGATCGACGGCGCGGGCCGCTACCGCCAGTTCTTCTCGATCACGCTGCCGCAGCTGCGGCACACCATCACCACGTCGACCGTGCTGATCGTGGTCGGCTCGCTCACGTACTTCGAGACGGTCCTGATCCTGACGAAGGGCGGCCCGGGCACGGACACGGCGATCCTGCCGTACCTGATGTACGAGGCGGGCTTCAAGACGTACGACTTCGGCTACGCGAGCGCCATCGCGTCCGCCCTCGTCCTGGCCGCGACAGGCCTGTCCCTGATCCTCATCCGGCTGACCGGCTTCGGCGGCATGCGCAGTACGCGCGAAGGGATGTGACGGAGTGTCATACGACACGCTCCCCCGCCCCACGTCCGCCGACAAGCGCCCGGAACCACCGCCGACAGACGCTCACCGGCGCCGCAGGCACTGGACGAGGCGCGCCAACCCACTGGCGGGTCTGGGCTCGGCCGTCTGGCTGGTGATCGTCCTCGTCCCGATCTACGCCATGCTGTCGGCCTCGCTCACCGGCCCCGACAAGGCCCTCACCGGCAACCCCCTGAAGCCGCCCACCGATCCGACCCTCGACAACTACAACACCGTCCTCAACTCGGGCTTCGGCCATCTGCTGAGCAACACGGTGATCGTCGCGGTCACGGTCGTGGGCATCGTCCTCGGGCTCTGCGTCCCACTCGCGTACGTTGCCGTGCGCACCCGCACCCGCTGGTCGGGCGCGGCCTTCCGCCTGTTCCTGCTCGGGGTGGCGATCCCGGCCCAGGCGGTGGTGGTCCCCCTCTACCTCCTCATCGCCAAACTCGACCTGTACGACAGCCTGTTGGCGGTGATCCTGCCGACGGCTGCCTTCGCGATGCCGGTCTCGGTCCTGGTCCTCACCGGCACCCTGCGGGACATCTCGGAGGACCTGTACGAGGCGATGGCCCTTGACGGCGCCTCCCCCCTGCGCATGCTGTTCCAGCTCACGATCCCCCTGGCCAAGGGCGGTATCAGCACCGTCGTGATCTACGCGGCCCTGCAGGCCTGGAACGGCTTCCTCTTCCCGCTGATCTTCACCCAGTCCGACGAACCCCGCGTCCTCACCCTCGGCATCTTCAACTACGTGAGCCAGTTCGGCGTGAACATCCCCGCCCTGCTCGCGTCGGTCGTCCTCTCCGGCATCCCGATCTTCGCCGTCTATCTGGTGGCCCGGCGCGCACTGATCGGCGGCCTGATGGGCGTGGGCGGAAAGTGAAGCGACGGCCGGTGAACCCACCTTCCCTGACAGGAGTTTCATGACCACGGCTCCCTGGCGTGACCGCGCCCTGTCCGCCGACGCCCGCGTCGACGACCTGCTCTCCCGGATGACCCTGGAGGAGAAGACCGCCCAGCTGTACGGCGTGTGGGTGGGCGCCTCGACGGACGGCCACGGGGTCGCCCCGCACCAGCACGACATGACCGGCGACTACCAGTGGGACGAGCTGATCACCCGAGGCCTGGGCCAGCTCACCCGCCCCTTCGGTACGGCCCCCGTGGACCCGGCGCTGGGCGCGCAGGCCCTGGCCCGCGCCCAGCGCCGGATCGCGGAGGCGGGCCGCTTCGGCATCCCCGCGCTGGCCCACGAGGAGTGCCTGGCGGGCTTCACGGCCTGGCGCGCGACGGCGTACCCGGTCCCGCTGGCCTGGGGCGCCACCTTCCACCCGGCGCTGGTGGAGGAGATGGCGGCTCGCATCGGCAGGGACCTCGCCTCGGTCGGCGTGCACCAGGGCCTCGCCCCGGTCCTGGACGTCGTACGGGACTCCCGATGGGGCCGGGTGGAGGAGACGATCGGCGAGGACCCGTACCTGGTGGGGACGATCGGGTCGGCGTACGTGCGGGGCCTGGAGTCGGCGGGGATCATCGCCACGCTGAAGCACTTCGCCGGGTACGCGTCCTCGGCGGGCGCCCGCAATCTGGCGCCGGTACGGGCGGGCGTACGGGAGTTCGCGGACGTGACCCTCCCCCCGTTCGAGATGGCGCTGCGCGAGGGCGGTGCGCGCTCGGTCATGGCGGCCTACAACGAGACGGACGGGGTCCCGGCCTCCGCCGACCCGTACCTCCTCACCCAGCTCCTGCGCGAGGAATGGGGGTTCACGGGAACGGTGGTCTCGGACTATTTCGGCATCGGCTTCCTGGAGACGCTGCACCGGGTCGCCGGTACGCCGGCCGAGGCGGCCCATGTCGCCCTGGCCGCCGGCATCGATGTCGAGCTGCCGACGATCCGGAGTTACGGCGACGCGCTGGTGACGGCGGTACGGGCGGGAGACGTACCGGAGTCGCTGGTGGACCGGGCGGCGCGCCGGGTCCTGGCGCAGAAGTGCGAGCTGGGCCTCCTCGACGAGGACTGGCGGCCGGAACCGGACGGCGGGCCGATCGACCTGGACTCTGCCGGAAACAGGGCGCTGGCCCGCCGGCTGGCGGAGGAGTCGGTGGTCCTGCTGGACAACCCGGACGGTCTGCTCCCGCTGGCCCCGGACACGCGCATCGCGGTCGTCGGGCCGAGGGCGGCGGACGCGCTGGCGATGCTCGGCTGCTATTCGTTCCCGTCACATGTCCTGCCCAGTCATCCGGAGACCCCGGTGGGCGTGGACATCCCGACGCTCCTGGACTCCCTGCGCGCCGAACTTCCGGACGCCAAGGTGACGTTCGCGGAGGGGTGCGCCACTTCGGAGCCTGACACCGCCGGCTTCGACGAGGCGGTGGCCCGGACCGCCGAGGCGGATGTGTGCGTGGCGGTACTGGGCGACCGGGCGGGCCTGTTCGGCGGGGGTACGTCGGGCGAGGGCTGCGATGTGGCCGAGCTGCAACTGCCGGGTGTACAGGCCGAGTTGCTGGACGTGCTGGTGTCGACGGGCGTCCCGGTGGTGCTCGTACTGCTCACCGGCCGCCCGTACGCGCTGGGCCGCTGGCACGGTCGACTGGCCTCAGTTGTCCAGGCGTTCTTTCCGGGGGAGGAGGGCGGCCCGGCAGTGGCGGGAGTGCTGTCGGGCCGCGTCACCCCTTCGGGCCGGCTGCCGGTGAGCGTGCCGAGGGAGCGCGGGGGCCAGCCGTGGACGTATCTCCAGCCGCCACTGGGGCTGGCGGGCGAGGTGAGCAGCCTGGACCCGACGCCGCTGTATCCGTTCGGGCACGGGCTCTCGTACACCTCTTTCGTCTGGGAGGACTTCGAGGAGGAGGGTCCGGCGGAGATCGGGACGGACGGTTCGTACGAGGTGTCGGTGACCGTCCGCAACACGGGTGCGCGGGCCGGGGCGGAGGTCGTGCAGCTGTATCTGCACGACCCGGTGGCCTCGGTGACCCGGCCGGACGTACGCCTGATCGGCTACGAGCGGCTGGAGGTGGGGGTGGGGGCGGCGCGCCGGGTGACGTTCCGCTTCCATGCGGATCTGTCGGCGTTCACGGATCGGGCGGGGCGCAGGGTCGTCGAACCGGGGGTGCTGGAGCTGCGGTTGGGTGCGTCGAGTGCGGATGTGCGGCATACGGCTCGGGTTCGACTGGTCGGAGCGGTAAGGGAGTTGGGGGCGGATCGGCGGCTGCGGTGTGCGACGGAGGTCGGCCCGTAGCGCCGGGTCGGCCCAGTCCGACCGGGTCGGGTCGGGTCCGGTCGGTCGGGTCCGGTCCGGTCGGGTCCGGTCGGCCGGGTCCGGTCCGGTCGGGTCCGGTCGGGTCCGGTCCGGTCCGGTCGGCCGGGAGCGGTCCGGTCCGGTCGGCCGGGAGCGGTCCG